>DATFJD010000172.1:0-10958 GCA_035269475.1 Halalkalibaculum sp. | reverse complement strand
TCTCTATGCCAATGATGCCTCGATGTATGAAGAGTTGCCCAGGGGCGTCGCCTTCCCGAAATCCACTGCGGATATTCAAAATCTTATAAAGAAAGCAAACCGTGAGCATTTCAGCATTACCGCCCGGAGCGGAGGCACCTCCCTGGCCGGACAGGCTACCGGTAATGGCGTTGTCATGGACGTTTCCAGGCACATGACGGATATCATTGATATCAATGCCGAAAAAAAATATGCCCGCCTGCAGCCCGGGGTCATCAGGGATACCCTGAACCGGGAAGCGGCAGCTCATAACCTGTTATTTGGTCCTGACACGGCCACAACCAATCGCTGCATGATCGGGGGAATGATCGGCAATAACTCCTGCGGCATTTACTCCATCAAACACCGAACCACCCGGGAGCATGTGCTAGAAATTGAAGCCATTCTCAGTGACGGTTCCATTGCTCGTTTTCATCCCATCAGTGAGGAAGAGCTGGAAATGAAAATGGATCTTGATACGCTCGAGGGGCAGATCTACCGGGGCATGGTCAGGCTGATTGAACAGAACAGGCAGGAAATACTGGATGCTTATCCTCATCCTGACATTATCAGGCGAAATACAGGCTATGCACTCGACAGGCTCTGTGAGATGCAACCCTTCAATCCGGACGGACGTCCCTTTAACCTGGCGGAACTGCTTTGCGGCAGCGAAGGTACCCTGGCCATGACCGCCTCAGCCAAACTTCAGCTGGTACCTGTTGATCCCCAGCGTATCGTGCTGGCTCCGCACTTCACATCCATCAGAAAAGCGATGGAGGCAGCGGTTGAGGCCGTTAACTTTGACCCGGCTGCCGTAGAGCTCGTTGATCATATCATACTGGAAGCCACCAAGGGAAATATTGAACAGCGTAAAAACCGGTTTTTCCTGGACGGCGACCCTCACGCCATTCTGATCATTGAACTTGACGGACATCACAGAGAGGAGCTGCTTAAAAAAGCAAAGAAACTTAAAAACAGGCTTTCAGAACTGGGCCTTTCCGAATCTACACCGGTGATCGAAAAAAATGAGGACATCAAAAAGGTATGGGACCTTAGGAAGGCAGGCCTCGGCCTTCTAATGGGACTGGGGTCGGATCAGCGTTCCCCCTCATTCTGCGAAGACACCGCTGTTCGCGTTCAGGATTTACCGGCCTATGTTGACGATTTCCAGGAGATCCTCGACAAATACAACACCGATTGCGTATTCTACGCTCATGCCTCCGTTGGCGAGCTTCATTTGC
Source organism: Halalkalibaculum sp. (assembly GCA_035269475.1). Taxonomy (GTDB): domain Bacteria; phylum Bacteroidota; class Rhodothermia; order Balneolales; family Balneolaceae; genus Halalkalibaculum. The sequence goes on along the minus strand of DATFJD010000172.1, from coordinate 9,699 downwards.
GGCCGGTCATAGATATTACCAAACCGGAAGGCATTCAAAAAATGGAAGTCATGGCCGAAGAGATTGCCTCACTGGTTTCTTCTTATAAGGGATCGCTTTCCGGGGAGCATGGTGACGGCAGGGCCCGGTCGCCATATATTGAAAAGGTACTCGGAACGGAAATGATGCCGCTGCTCCAAAAAGTAAAAGAGCTTTGGGATCCCAATTATATTTTTAATCCGGGAAAGATCGTCAAGCCGAAACCGATCAGTGAAAATCTGAGGATATCCCCGAATTACACCAAGCCGGATGTTGACACCCGGTTTAACTGGCGGAAGGAAGGCAGCTTTGGCAACGCGGTGGAACTATGCAACGGAGCCGGTGTTTGCCGAAAGCTGTCCGAAAGCGGGGGCACCATGTGTCCCTCCTACATGGCCACTAAAGAAGAGAAAGACAGCACCAGGGGCCGAGCCAACCTCTTCCGGCAGCTTTTCTCGGGCAAGCAGTCCGAGGCCTTTAACTCCGATGAGCTGCATGACGCTCTTGATCTCTGCATAAGCTGCAAAGCATGTAAAAGCGAATGCCCCGCGAATGTGGATATGGCACGCATGAAAGCCGAATTCATGCAGGGCTGGCATGACCGAAATGGCATCACGCTTTCCGAGCGATTTTTCGGACAGGCTTCAACGCTATATCCATTAGCTGCCGCCTTTCCCAAAATGACCAACCGGTTTCTGGAAACGCCTGTGGGCAAGGAACTGCTGAGTACTTTCCTTGGCATTCACAAAAAACGCACTCTTCCCAAGTTTGCGGAGCAAACATTTTCAAACTGGTTCAGAAACAGAACCAATCCGAAAAAGTCGGGTAAAAAAGTGGTACTGATAGCGGACATATTCACCGATTATCACGATCCCGGGATCGGTAAAGCTGCGATACAGGTGCTGAAAGCCCTGGAATATGAAGTAGTTTTGGCGAAAATTACAGATCTTGGCAGGCCGCAGCTCTCCAAAGGGATGCTGGATGCCGCTAAGAAATTGGTTAACAAAAACATACCGCAACTTGCCGAGTACGTGCGGCAGGGGCTGCCCCTTGTCGGACTGGAACCTTCCGAAATACTTACGCTCCGGGATGAATACCCGGACTTATGCAAGGACGAAGATCTTGAACAGGCAAAATTAATTGCCGGGCAAGCCTTCCAGTTTGAAGAGTTTATCGTGAAGGAGTTGAAAGAACACCCGCAGAAACAGGATAGCTTCCGCCAGACTGATACCGGGGTAGAACTTCACGGGCACTGTCACGCGAAAGCCCTGGTGGGCAATCAACCGGCCATTGAGGCGCTAAACTATGCAGGTTACAGCGTAAATGATCTGGAAACCGGCTGCTGTGGCATGGCTGGGAGTTTCGGCTACGAGAAGGGTCATTACCAAGTTTCTATGAGTATTGGCGAACTGGTACTGTTTCCCAAATTGAGAAAAAAGAGTGAGGAATCTATTATCTGTGCGCCCGGTTTTTCCTGCCGCCACCAGATTAAAGACGGTACGGGCAGGCAAGCCTATCACCCGGCGGAGTTGATTGCTCGAAACCTTTTATAGAACACGGCTGACGCTGACTTGGCGGATTGGCATGGAAGAAATGAAAAACCTATATCACAGGCGGAACCGTATTAATTAACCTAATCCTGGATGGACTAAAATCAGTGCCAATCAGTGGCTAAACTACTCATCTTTTACGATCGGCAAGCCGGCTTCCGTCCAGGAGCTGAAGCCTCCTTTCATGGATTTTACATCCGTATATCCCATTTTCTTTAGATTATCAGCCGCAAGTGCCGACCGGTACCCTCCGCCGCAGTACAGCACCAGCTCCTGGTCGGTGTCGGATACCTGCTCATGGATATCCCGCTCAATAACTCCCTTACCCAGGTATTCCGCCCCGGCGATGTGAGCGGCTTCCCACTCGTCAGGTTCACGCACATCGATCAGCTTGAAGTCATCGTCACTGTCCAGTTTCTCCTTCACCTCTTCGGGAGTAACTTCATCCACACGGGTCAGGGCGTCTTCAACAAGAGTAATAAATCGCTGGGAATGAGATTTTGCCATAACATTTATTTGCCGCAGATTCACGCGGATTTGGACTGATGGTGTAAAAGATGCGTTGCATCTTTTGAAAGTCGTTCACTTAAAATGAGCCTATTTCCTTAAATTGATTACCCAAATATCCGTATTCAATCTGTGAAAATCCGCGGCTAATTTTTAAAAGTATTTTTATCAATTAACTCTTGGGCGCTTTTCAGGGCAGCATCAGTAATATCTTCGCCGCTCATCAGGCTCGCTACTTCCGTGATGTGCTCATCATTGGATAATGGAATGATCCGGGTAACCGTTCGATCTTCCTCCTCAACTTTTTGTACGCGGTAGTGCTTGTGTGCCTGACTGGCAATCTGCGGCTGGTGCGTGATAGCTATGATCTGGCACTGATCGGAGAGACGTCGCATTGTCCTCCCCACTTTTTCGGATATCTCCCCACTGATACCGGTATCGATCTCATCAAAAATCATGACGGGCAGGCTCTGTTCCTTGGCCAAAATGGACTTTAAGGCAAGCATCACCCTACTGATTTCACCGCCGGAGGCTATTTTAGCCAGCGGTTTCGGTTCCTCGCCTTTATTGGTCGAAATATAGAGACGAACATCGTCACAGCCGTCCTCGGTGCACTCCACCGGTAAGCCGTCGATCTTCACCCGGCTTTTCTCGGTTTCTTTCCAGTCCACGCGCACTTCAAACCGGGCATTCGGAATCCCCAGGTTTTCCAATTCATTGACAATGGATGCTGACAATCTTTTACCAACCTCTATGCGCTTATTGTGAAGATCACGAGCGAAGTCGCCCACTTCATTCGATTTCTCCTGCAGCTCTTTCTCCAGGTTCTGTATTTCAAGATCAAAGTTTTCTGCCAGGCTCAGCTCTTTGCGGATATCGCTGAGGTATTCGATGAGCTTCGGGATGGTTCTGTTATATTTTTTCTGCAGGCGGTTCAGTTCCGACTGGCGCTGCCTGAGTTCCTCCAGGCGCTGTTGATTAAATTCTATGCCTGACCGATACCTCTCGGTAAAGCTGACCATCTCCTGAATGCTGATGCGCGCAGTGGTGATCTCTTCAAGATAAGTCTCAAATTCGGGTTCAATACGGGCAATATCCTCCAGCAACAATTTCATATTACTGAGCAGGTCTACCACATTCGGCTCACCTCCGCTGCCCAGTTCCACCACGGCTCCCGCCTTCTGATCCAGCTCTTCGGCATTATCGAGCAGATTCATCTCCGCTTCCAGCTCTTCCTCTTCATGGGCGTCCAGCTCGGCATCTTCCAGCTCTTTGACCTGAAACCGGTACAGTTCAAGCTTCTCCTCGAGCTCGCTTTCCCGTCTGCGCAGGTCACGGAACTCTCGTTGCAGCTCCTTCATCTCTGAGTAGGCTACGCGATAGGTCTCCAGGTAAGGCTGAACCTCACCGAAAGCGTCAACAACTGACCGGTGATTCTCTTCCTTAAGCAGCAGCTGGTGATCGTGCTGCCCGTGCAGGTCCACCAAGTAATCGCCTACCTGCTTCAGCACGGTGATAGTTACAGGAGTGTCATTGATAAAAGCACGGCTTCCGGAATCACGGATCTCGCGTCGCAGAATCATCTCTTTTCGGAATTCCACCGCATTCTCTTCCAGCAATTCGCTGATAGACTCTCCGTCTTCAACCTGTATGATGGCTTCGGCAATAGCTTTATCTTTACCCTGCCGGATTACTTCCGTGTCGGCCCGTTCGCCCAGAATCATGTTCAGCGCCCCGATGATAATAGACTTACCGGCACCGGTCTGCCCGGTGAGGATATTGAGTCCGCTTTCAAAGGGGACCTCCAGTTCGTCAATCAAAGCATAATCTTTAATGTATAGGGTTTTTATCATTACTTCTTAAAATTGGTTGCAAGCTCTGATCCCGATTTCAATTCCTAATATCCTTCTTTAGGCCCTCATCATCAAACCGGAATTAAGAAATGAATATATGTAAAGCAATTTGGCAAATTGCTCTACATATAATTATAAAAAAAACGGCTTCCATCCTGATACGATAGAAGCCGTTTCAGCTCTCTTTTATTAAATTCTTGCACATGGCAAGCGTCTCCCTTAATGAAGAGTCACACACTGTATGACCGACAAGTCACCAATTCCTTACAGTTTTTTTTATATTTTCTTAAAAAAATTTTCCCAACGTTCATTTTAAAACTCATAAGCCTTGTCAAAACAAGAGGATAGCCCGAAAGTAACCGAATACCATTTTAAGGTCCCGCCGGGTCACCATAGCGGTACCAGGCTTGATAAGTATATAACTTCCTTCGTAGAGAATGCCTCGCGCACGAAAGTTCAGAAGGCTATAGAAGAGGGACACGTATTGGTAAACGGCAAGCAGGAAAAATCATCCTACAACATGCAGCCCGGGGATAAAATCGATATCGAGATTCCCAAGCCGCCCCCGCCGGAAGCGACGCCCGAAAAAATGGACCTGAATATTCTTTACGAAGATGAGGACATCATCATCGTCAATAAAAAAGCCGGGCGGGTGGTGCACCCGGCCTATGGGAACTGGTCGGGCACCTTGGTGAATGGTTTGCTATGGCATGCCGACGAGCTATCACTGGAGGATGAAGAGAGTATCCGGCCCGGCATTGTGCATCGCCTGGATAAGGACACCAGCGGTATTCTGGTCGTGGCCAAAAATGATGAGGCCCACCGCACCCTGAGTGATTATTTTCGGACCAAAGACATTGAGCGGACCTACTGGGCAGTCATATGGGGCGTTCCCGATAAGAAAGAAGGTACCATAACCGGACCTATCGGCCGAAACCCCAGCGACCGGAAAAAGATGGCGGTTGTGCCCGAAGATAAAGGCAAGCATGCGGTGACGCATTACAAGGTCCTAGAGTATTTCGACCATCTGAGTCTTGTTGAAGTAAAGCTGGAGACCGGCAGAACGCATCAGATCAGGGTGCATTTTGCTGATAAGCATCATTGGGTATTCGGTGACCGGCAGTATGGGGGAGACTCGGTACGGTATGGGCCGAATACCGGCAGCAGAAAGCAGATGTTCAACAACCTGTTTGCTTCCATGCAGCGCCAGTGCCTGCATGCCAAAACCCTGGGTTTTGAACACCCGGCGACGGGAGAGTATGTTCAATTCGACTCGCCGCTCCCCGAAGATTTTCAGCACGTGCTCGATATGCTGCGTGAAAATTGTAAACCGGAGCCGCTGTATTAGATCGCTGATTAAACAGATCTGGCTGATTTACGCAGCGATAATTTGATGGGATTTTCTATATAAACTGGGTTGATTTATGGTTGAGATCATCTTAAAACTTAAATACTAAATATCAGCAATACCTATGTAGGACGGGTTGCCAACCCGTCCTCTCCGTTCTTGTTAATCGCTAAGGGAATAAAGTAAGGTACATTAATCTAAATGGTCGGGTTAGCAACCCGACCTACAGTAGTGTAAATATTTTTAAACGGAACCACTGAAGTCTACCGGCTGCCAACAAAACTGAACAAAAAAAGGGAAGCCTTTTACAAGACTTCCCTTAATCATTCCCTTAGAATTTGAATTAACTAAAGCATTAGTAACCCGGTCCTAATTCTCAAGATTCAGGCCTGCCTCCAGTGCTGCTTCAATTCTCGCTTTTGACTCTTCGAGGTGTGCCCTGGTATAATCGTTAAAATTATACGCAGGTGGTGCCAGCCTGCTTTCCAGCTTGGAATGCAGGTCTTTAAGCTGTGCACGGGCTACTGAACGAGCATCCGCGGGAGTGCTGGATGGCGCATCCGTGACCAGTTCGGTTACACCGTCAAGATAAGCGCGCTGCAGATCCCTTCGATTGCTGTCAATATTTGAGCCGGGAGAGGACCATACTTCACTCCAAATGGCCGTGGTCACCTGGTTCATCAGGGATGGAATGGTCAGCGTATTTTCTTCGCCGAACTTCACTTCGGTGTCCCTGATCCTGGAGAGGCGGTATGGATTAAACAGCTGCTGAAGCAGTGATGTTTGAATGCCTACCAGCGTTTGGTGCAGCGGGTAATCGATACGGCCCTGGTATGTGTTGCTGTTGCCCCAGTGGCTCCATCGGTCGGCACCCATTTTCTGGTATACATCACGAGGCAGTTCCATTCCGCCTGTACTGAAGGCATAATCAACGATCATGTCCAGCGCTTCCTGCTGCTTCTCTTTGCTGATGGGTACGAATGGCATACGTCCCTCAGGATCTCCCACGTGGTCGCGATACTGGTGCTGCCCGCCGATATATTTTACCGCAGGTGCCAGTGCGCGCGCATACTGAAAGAGATAGGTCTGGAAGAGGTCTGTTGCCTCGAAATAGGCCATATTGTCGGCAAGCGCTATTTCGGGCACTTTTGGAATCATGGAATCGAGCAGCTGCGCTCTACCCTTCGCCCATTCGAGCGGGTCGGCGCCCAGGTCGAAGACATTCACATGCGGGTCAACCGCTCCCCAGCCGCGGGCATCTTCGTCGGTGCCGTAAGCATGTCCCTGCTTGGCTCCCTGCCTGGCAATGTCTTCCGCCTTATCGTCTTCAGGTACGTAACCGTAGGAAATAACCCAGCGGTCGTACGAACCGACACCGGGATTGTAGTAATATCCATCCTGTGACTTCCCTTCCGGATTAATATTCACCGTCGGGTATTCCATAGCAGAACTGAAAACGCCGTTTTCTTCGGCCCATGATTTGTCATACAGCTTATCCAGCGGCGTATCCACGGATGAGCGGAAGTTGTGGCGCAGCCCGAGGGTGTGGCCTACTTCGTGCATGGTAACCCAGCGCAAGGCCTGGTCAACGAATTCTTTCGGCACCGGTTCGCCGGGCTTCAATTCACCGAAAGCTGACATAAAACTGTGTGCCAGGTCAAACTGCATGCCCATTTCGTTGTAGAACGATTTTGTTTTTACGCCTCGGCTCATCAGCGCCAGCTCCTCTTCGCTGACATTGAATATCTCATCAATAGCACTTCTGGGTTCAACCATCTCTCGGTATTCTGCCTTATCGCCAAGCAGCATATTGGCTTCAAATAAGATGTCGGCATCAAGGATCTCACCGGTCCTGGGATCCACCACTGACGGGCCAATCGCGCCGTAGCCCGGCTGGTCAGAAGTATTCCAACGAAGGGTGGCATAGCGGATATCTTCAGCCATAACACTGTCGGGCAGCAATTTTGCCTGAACGGCATTCCGGAAACCGGCCGCTTCAAAAGCATCTGACCAGGCTTCCACGCCTTCCATCATCGCTTCCCGGTACTCTTCGGGAACCGTACGGTCAATATAATAGACAATCGGCTTTTTCGGATCGCATAAGCCGTCGGAACCGGCCGGGCCGTCACATTCCAGTCTCCAGCGGTTTACATAACGCTCGAAGAAAGTCTTGTCTTCGTCGGTGAAATCTTTGTGAACCGTCATGAAATAACCGGTTCGGTCATCCGCAATTCGGGGTTTCATCGGCTCTTCGGGCAGCTTAACCATGGTGTAAAACAGGGAAAGCGGGATATACCGGCTATCGGCAACCGTTCGGGGACCGCCAAGCTCGGAATTTTTGAAGGTCAGCTTTGCCTGTATATTTACGTTCTCAGGAAAAGCCTGGATCTTCTCAAGGTGCGATCGGCTCTTGTCAAAGCTGACACGACCCGGACGTCCCGGCGTACTGGAGACCGCAAAACCTACGCGAGTGGAAATGTCGGAAATATCTCCCACAAACCAGTCGTACACATTGATCAGCATCTCGGAACTATCGGCATTAAAAGCCTCTATTTTAGCCGTTTCAAGTACCGACTCCCCGAAAGTCAGCTCTACCGCTCGTGCTTCAGGAGTATCTTCTTCTGCTTTATAGCGATGGGGATGCTGAATTAAAAAGAGTTTCCCCTCGTGGTCCTGGAAAGAGACCATCAGGCCCTCAAAGATATTCAGCATGCTGCCTCCATACAGTCCGGATGAACCGATACCGCGTGCAAGCTCAAAATTCATGAGAAATTTTTCATTCACACGGTCTTTTGGAACCGATAAATAAAGTTTGTCTTCATTATGATACAAATCAAAATACCCTTCAACCTTGTCGGCATCTTTGGTGAGTTCTTCAAATTTCGACTCTTTTTTTTCTTCTTTATCTGCTGCCCCATTGCTGCTTGCGGCTTTCTGGGATGTTGCACATCCCGGCAGCAGTAAAACGGCACATACTAGAATTGTAAGTAACTGTTTCATGTTTACTTTGTTTATTGTTATCTGATAATGTTACGGTAGTGAAGTACATCCGGGTTTGACGGACCTTCTGCAATACCTACGTAAGAAATGTGGAAAAGTTTAGATTACTAAACTAAACCATTCGGGACAAATAATTCTGTTAAAACTTATGTTGAATAAGTATGCCTTTAGCCTTATTTTTGGAATCTGTTTTTAACGCTATGCACCCGTAGCTCAACTGGATAGAGTACCTGACTACGAATCAGGCGGTTGCAGGTTCGAATCCTGCCGGGTGTACTTAGCAAAACCGTTTCATAAACCCCGCTTATTTAAAATTAGGCGGGGTTTTTTTGTTTATACGCCCCATCTCACGAACTTCATTTCGTGAAAATTTTTCACAGATCATACATATTTTCCTAGGATGGTACTACATTTGGTACTACATTTGTGGAACCAAAAATAACCAATCTATACAAAATATGGCTAGCTTGACGAAAAGGAATGGAAACTATTCCATTGTATTCAAGACACGCTTCGATGGGAAACCAATAAAAAAAACTTATGCACTTGGAACACGGTACAAAAAAATAGCCGAGCAAAAGAAGGTTGAATACGAAAAGCTCTATCAGTCCGGAGAGATTAATCCCTTTGATGATTCATGGAACCTCCAGGAGTATGAAAAAAAGCAGGAACTGGAAGGCACATCCATTACTGCCCCTATTCTTGTAAGCCTTCAAAAGAAGTTTCTCAAAGAAAAGACCAATGTGACAGCTAAAACCAAAACAACTTATGAACAAATCCTGAAACAGTTCATGGACCAGGTTGGTTACACCATGCCGGTTACAAGAATAAATACTAACGATATCCGTGAGTTTTGCCTTCGCAATGACCTGGCAAATGCCTCAAAACAGAATTATCTAAGACACTTAAAAGCTTTCTTCAACTGGATGGTTCAGGAGGATATTATAGAAAACAATCCCTGCAATGAAATCCGTCTCCCTAAAACACGAGAAAATTTGGTCGATAAAATTATTGAGGAAAAAGATCTCAAGAGTATCTTTAAAAAGTTCAGGCAATATCAGTTAAAACATAAGAAAGCACGTGCTATACAGTCCCATGAACAGATGCAGCTCTGGTTTAAGCCGCTCATAACTCTAGCCTTCTATACCGGATTACGTCGCAAAGAAATTATCCAGCTCAGATGGGAGCATCTCAATCTTGAGCATCGTTTCTTGAGAGTCACCGATACTAAGAATGGTAGTGAACGGACGGTCCCCATTTTTGACCCACTATACTGCCGACTTTTTGCCTGGAGAAAATTGAATGGAAATCCTCAAAAAGGCCTGGTATTTCCAAGTCCAAAATCGAATTCTAAAATTGAAATAGCTTTAACCGGTAATACGGTATCTAAGGCATTTAAATTTTATGCCGCCGAAGAAGCCAA
>DATFJD010000171.1:0-12040 GCA_035269475.1 Halalkalibaculum sp. | reverse complement strand
AAGGGAGAACGAAGTTATTATGAAGCAGTACGCAAGGAGAAGGACCCTACCACTTTTGTAGTGCTTTTTGAAGATTCAGCAGCAATGCTGGGACTAATCGTTGCATTTATCGGCATCTGGCTTGGAGAAGTTACCGGTTATCTTTTATGGGATGGTATCGCATCCATTGTTATTGGAGTTATATTAGCGGTAACTGCCGCATGGCTTGCCTATGAAACCAAAGGCCTGCTAATTGGAGAAAGTGCCAGCCCGGAAATTGTAAATGGCATTTCTGAACTCGCAAAATCATCCGACAATATTCGATCGGTAAACGAAACCCTAACTATGCATGTGGGTCCTGAATACGTGCTCTTAAACCTTAGCGTAGATTTTAAAAACAGCCTGGATGCTGAAAGCATCGAGAAATCAATTGACGATTTAACCGGCAGGATTAAGAACCGGTACCCAAGTATTAAACGTATTTTTATTGAAGCCGAGAAATCCAAAACATCAGCAGCATGAAAAAATTTATTCCCGCTTTTTTTCTGTTGCTTGCCCTGCCATTATTCGCTGCAAGCGCCCAGGAAACCAATATCAGAGAGCTTGGCATTAAGATTGGGGTGCTCAATACCGGACCGCTGAATTCCATTACAGATGTAGAGGGAGTTAAAGTCGGCCATCAAACTCTGGTTGATGGCACAGACATTCGAACCGGGGTAACGGCCATACTGCCTCATGAAGGGAATATTTTCCAACAAAAAGTGCCGGCGGCCATTTACATTGGCAACGGTTTTGGAAAACTGGCAGGCTATAGCCAGGTGGAAGAGCTTGGAAATATGGAGACACCTATCATACTGACTAATACGCTTAGCGTACCTACAGCGGCTGATGCTTTAATTGATTATACCCTAAAGCTTAAAGGCAATGAAAATGTCCGTTCCGTTAATCCGGTGGTCGGTGAAACCAATGATGGCTACCTGAATGACATTCGCGGACGGCATGTGGAAAAATCGCACGTAATTCAGGCTATGGATAATGCTGTCACCGGCAGAGTTCAGCAAGGTAACGTCGGAGCCGGTACCGGTACTGTTGCTTTTGGGTTCAAAGGCGGTATCGGCACCTCATCTAGAAAATTACCGGATAATCTGGGAGCGTATACCGTCGGCGTACTCGTGCAAACCAACTTTGGTGGAGTCCTGGAAATAGCCGGGGTACCGGTCGGGAAAGAGCTTAACAAATACTACCTCAGTGATACCCTCAATGAAACACCAGACGGTTCCTGCATGATTGTTGTTGCTACCGACGCCCCGTTGCATGCCCGGAATCTCAAGCGCCTGGCTAAACGAGCCATCATGGGTCTGGCGAAGACCGGTGGCATAGCCTCCAACGGCAGCGGCGATTATGTTATAGCCTTTTCAACAGCCGAATCCCTGAGAGTATCCTATAGATCTGATAAGCCGACCGTTGAAGCTGAGCTTTTAAGGAACAGCGAAATGTCCCCCCTTTTCATGGCCGTCATTGAGGCTACCGAAGAGGCAATAATCAATTCTCTTTTTGCCGCTGCAACACTTGAGGGCCGTGACGGTCATACGGTTGAAGCACTTCCGGTTGAAAAAGTAATCGATATTTTGACTGACTATGGACGGTATTCTCAGGAATAATATCGACTTCAAAAGAGTCGGTTATTTTATTCTTATCGCCTATGCCCTGGCGTGGATTCCTGAATTCTGGTATTTTTCAGCAGGCCGCACGCTACATTCCGGGTGGTTTACCATGTTAGCTATCGGTTGCATGTTTGCTCCGGCAGTTGCTGCTATTCTACTGCAAAAAACCCTGGTTAAAGAGCCCCTTTCTGAGATCGGCCTCCATTTTACCTTCAACAAATGGTATATAATTGCTCCGCTTATTGCCATAGTATTGGTTCTGTTTAGTGTGCCGGCCAGTGCCCTGCTTTCCGAAACAGAACTCACTAATGGTTTGCCTTTCATTGCAGAACAGCTTGACAAATCGTCGGCGATAGCTCCCTCAGATAGGGAGACAGCCCTGAAAAGCCTGGAACAACTTGGCAGCTGGCTGCCTGTAGTTATTATTGGGGGAGGTATTATCGGAGCTTTAATTGCAGGACCGACACTTAATGCAATACCTGCATTGGGTGAAGAACTGGGCTGGCGAGGATTTCTTTACAAAGAGCTAAAACCGCTCGGATTTTGAACCTCCTCCATTATAATCGGAGCTGTATGGGGATTTTGGCACCTGCCTTTGATTATCCACGGGTTCAATTATCCCGAAACACCAGTTGCAGGGATTTTTATGATGGTTCTTTTTACTGTACTTATATCTCCCATATTTACCTATGTTCTGGAACGATCGAATACGATTCTTGTACCAGCAGCTTTTCACGGAACATTGAACGCGGTTGCCGGTATTCCTATACTATTCTTTTTGGGAGCTTCAAATCTTATAGTCGGCATTCAGGGCCTTGCAGGATTGATTGTATTACTGGTATTAAATTGTATTATTTTCCTGATTAGAAATAATGAATCAAATCACTAGACTTGAGTACGATTAATTGACTACGTTTTGAAACAGGCAGCATGTGTCATATTACTATTAACAGTGCTTACAGCTTCGGGCTACACCCAGCCTGTCAGTGAGTCAAGCGGAGGAGACAGCAGTATCGAAACCTCCACGCAAACAATTCAATGGCTGGGCGGTTCGTACCAGGGTGTCAATGAATTTAGTTTTTGGGGCGGTTACGCCTTTGATTCCTTCCGGTTATGGGGCAAAACTCCTGATGCAACCATCGGGCAGCTTGGGTTGGGCTATAACAGGAAGTTTCTTAAAATCGGAAACCAGCTTTTTAAGTACAGGTTTAGCCTGAATTTATTTTCTAAAATCACCTATCCTGAATTTGAACCAAGCAGAAATCGTGCTTCTCTCTCGGGATTTGGAATAACCCCGCTAGGGCTAAGGATTAATTTTGTCAGTGATAAACAGCTGCAACCTTTTGTTGATTTTTCAGGCGGTATGATTGTGTTTGATGAACCCTTTCCCGACAGCAGGGGCAAAAAGTTTAATTATACCCTCGGGCTCGGCGGAGGGTTAGAGTACATGGTCAATTCAGGTGCCTCCCTTTCATTCGGATACAGGTATTTTCATATCTCGAATGGCGAACGGGGACAGGTAAACCCGGGTATTGACTCCAGTTTTTTCTTTTTTGCCCTCACCATTTTTTAATCCTTTAAATATGGAAATATATCGATGAAATTGGGCTCAGAACCTAATATAAGTGCAATATTTAAAAGCAATTGGAAGCTCAGCCTTTTTTTTATCAGGCATTTGCCGATGGCATTTCTTTCAGGTTTAAAAATCAGGACATTTAATGAAGATAAGGCGATTGTTTCCCTCCCCTATACATACCTCACGAAAAATCCATTTCGCTCGATCTACTTTGCCTGTCAGGCAATGGCTGCGGAATTCTCAACGGCCGTCATTTGCCTGCAAACCATAGAAAAATATGATACCGATCTATCGTTACTGGTCGTAGGCCTTGAAGCCGGCTTTGTTAAAAAAGCTACCGGCCGGATCACTTTCACCTGCAATAAACCTGAGGGACAGGACCAAATACTGGAACAATGCATCTCTCAAAAAAGCCCCAAAGAAATTACTTTTACCAGTGTAGGCAAGGATGAATCCGGCGAAAAAGTTGCCGAATTTCACATAACCTGGTCTTTCAAGCCCCGCGACTGATTTTTAAAAAGTATAGCTCAACCAAATAAATGATATAAAAACCAATCCGGTAGCGGGCACTTTACGTAGTTTATATCTGTTATAGCACCTAAAGCGATAAACCAACAGACTGATCATTATGAATTTATACAAATATATAGTCCCTCTTATGGTTTTTGCCCTCTTAACGGCCTGCAATATCGATGCAGAGAACCATAAGCATAGCTTTGAAAGAGCAGCCTTACAAGATGGCGATGTCACCTTTAACACGGAAACAGACAGCATGAGCACATACGAAGTTCAAAAAAGCCCTGAGGAATGGAAGAAAGAGCTTAGCTCAAAAGAATATCGCATATTACGTGAAAAAGGTACGGAGGTTCCATTCATAAATGAATACTGGAATAATAAGGAAGAAGGATACTACTACTGTGGGGCTTGCGGGCAAAAACTCTACAGTTCAGCAACCAAGTATCGATCAGGCACCGGCTGGCCTTCTTTCTGGAAACCTGTAGCCGATAGCGCTGTTGAAGAAAAAGAGGATAATAGCTTCTGGATGACTCGTACGGAGATTGTCTGCTCACGCTGCGGTTCGCATATCGGCCACGTTTTTAATGATGGGCCGGAACCTACCGGCTTGCGCTACTGCATGAATTCAGCGGCTCTAGATTTTAAAAATGAAGATGTCGATGGCGACGGTAAGATTGAGGAAAAAGAGAGTTAAGGTTTTCTTCTCTCTTGGTTATCATAAGCCACTCTCCAATTCATGCGGCAAAAGTGTATTTGATTCATTCTTAAAATCGATTAGCTTGAAGCAAAACTGATCGACCCGATACTAAATTGGAAGAAATCAAATACCATGTCAAAAAAAGCACAGATCCTAGCCACTGCTGACTTTAATCCCGATATTAAGAGATACCTGCTTATTTACGGGATTCTGATTCTGGTTGCTACGATTTTCGGAATTATTTTGATACCAATATGGGCAGTTTTGGCCCCTATATTTATAAAAAAGTATTTCAACAGGCTGCACTGCGAGCTTACTACACGTTCTTTGCGCTTTGAGAAAGGATTCATTTTCCATGTAGAACGCACCATACCACTTGATAAGATTCAAGACCTTACATTCAAAGAAGGCCCCCTGCTGAAAGCGTTTGGCTTAAGCATCCTCAAAATTGAAACCGCGGGCAATACCGGCCAGGGAATGAGCGATCTGACGCTGATTGGAATCATTGATGCCGCAAACTTCCGCAATCAGGTTCTTGATCAGCGTGATAAGGTAACAGAAAATACTTCTGCAGGATCTGCAGATCAGCCGGATACCCTGGAAGTGCTAAAAGAGATTCGTGATTCGCTAAAAAATATCGAAACTAAGATGTAGTGGTAGGTTTACAGATGATTTCAAGCCGGCACTTCAGGTTATTTCTTTATGCCTATTAGCTGCTAATCAATTTCTATACAACCCGGCCAAATCCCATTTCTTTATCACCTCCTGAATCAGATTCTCTACCCTTTTATTCACTTTCCGGTAGTATTCCTGTGCCTGATCCGTATCGAAGGTCGGGTAGCCCTGCCCTTTTTCGTATAGCCCGATGGACGATGGAAAAGGATAAGCCGCCCAAGCTGTACCGGACGGATAGGCTGTAGCCATATTTTCTTCATACCGGTTGGCATGTATATGTTCAGGCACAATGGCTTGCACGTAGGCTGTTTCGTTGTTGCCGGCATGGCCGCCGTTTTCACCAAAAACATCAAACGTGTCTTCCGAGGCAAGGCTCCACCAGTTTACTACCAGGAGGCGAACTCTCTCTTCTTCTGAAAGCTGACCGGCAAGGTCTTGCAATATCGCTGTCTGCGGGCCGCCATGTCCGTTAAGAATAATAATGTTGATAAATTTATTCTTGGCTAAGCCACGGATGATGTCCGTCACAAAAAGACGGTAGGCAGCCTCAGATATCTCAAAAGCACCCGGAAAAGCCTTCATCCCTCCTGTCACACCATAATTAAGTGTTGGGGCAATCATCGCGTTTACACCCGATGCCAGTTCTTTGGCCATGGCCTCCGGTGCCAGGTTATCGGCACCATTTGGAATTACACCATGAGGCTCCAGCGTACCAACCGGCAGCAATACAGTTTCAATTTGTGAGGGAATAAAATCCCGAAACTCCATCCAGTTAATAAGATTCATTTCTCGGGTGGTGGGTTCATTGCCGGTCTGTGCTTTGCCAGTGAAGCTGAAGCAAAACAGTAAAACGCAAAAAGATAAGAATGACGTTTTCATAGTGTTTTACAATTTTAATTAGTAGAGAAAAACAGTTTCACATCAGTGTAAATCTGTGGCAGAACTGTTAACCTTTCGTCTTCTCTGCAAGCTTTCGATTGTAAAAGATAAACAGTCCCATAGCGATTCCCCACTGCAGCAGCACGGTTGCCACAGAATAGAGGCTCAGGGGATTGTACCACGTATCGGGCGCATAAGCCGTTGCGCTCAGGTACATCCACCATACCAGCAAGGATATTACTTCTACCGGAACAACATATTTGATAACAATATCCCACCATCTGCCGAGCGTATAGGTACGTTCCTCATTATTCACAACCTCTGACCTGAATTTATCCGGCCCGTATTTAATAATGGCAAAGGACATGAAAGCACCTGAAACCAGAAGGCCGACTCCCCAAACAAAATCTTGATTAGCCAAGATATCGGTGGAAATAGCAGAAGGCATGCCGAAAGCAAATCCGGCCACACACACCCCGATTGCCGCCTTTTTACGGGTAACTCCCATATCCACAAAGACACGGCTGGCTAATTCAATCATGGAGATCAGGGAGCTGAAAGCGGCAAAAGTAAGGCCAAGGAAAAACAGGATAGCAAAAATCTGTCCTCCCGGCATTTCATTAAATAGCTGCGGCATCCACATAAAAGTTAAGCCGGTTGAGGCCGGACCCGATGTCTTCATGATCTCCAGCACTTCGGCATTTGACATGGTGGCACCCAGCGTGCCAAATACGGTAGAGAAAATGGTCGCAGCCGCCAACAGGGAAACAATATTATTACCGATGCCGGTCTGGAAGGCAGTAATGGTAATATCATCTTTAGTGCGCATATAAGCGGCATAGGTAAGTATCAATCCCCAAGCCGCACCCGTGTCCCATGCATTTTGCGTCAGCGCTTCCAGCCAGATACTGGGTTGTGATAAAGTTGACCAGTCAGGTGTAAAGAGGTATTCGATTCCCTGCATGCTTCCCGGCAGCATCACCGCTCTCACCAGCGATATTACAACTACCAGCAACAGGGATGGAATTAATATTTTGTTTATGCGCTCAATGGATGAGATCCCTTTTACCACTATATATCCGCCAAGCCCCATCATCAGGGCATGAAATACCGAAGGCAATGGCGATCCCTGGAAGCTGTACCATACCGCTTCTGCCTGCTGCATATTTTCGGGAAGGGCTGTAGTCAATGACTCTATAAGGTAGTACAGGCACCAGCCGGCTACCACACTGTAGTAAAACATAATAGCCGTAGCTACAAAACCGATAAAACTACCCATCCAGGCAAACTTCTCGCCCACCAGCTTTATAAATGAACCAATGACACCTTTGCGGCCGTTACGTCCGATACCGTATTCCGCAATGATAAGCGGTATTGAGAACAGAAAGAGGCAGCTGATCCATGCTATGAGAAAGGCTCCTGCGCCTTCTTCTCCCCCGTTTTGTGCGGCAATGCGTGGAAATCGCCAGATATTTCCGGTACCTACCGCAATGCCCAGCACACTTAAAATTAAGCCCAGCCGTGAACTAAAGAAATTATCATCTCCCGAACTTTTAAGATCCATTTTCTGTATCGAAGAATTAATATTAGCTGATCTCTTCTCACCTGTTATAACAAAACGGAAGATAATAGAATCAGATCAAAGAGCAAGGTGGCCCGGGAATAAATGACGCTCCCGCTTCAATTAAAATAACTTTTAACAATCGTTCGTTAGCACACTTAAAATCACGCTGTTAAGAAGAATATTAAGCTTCACATTATTTTGATTCCATAGAACCTATGGCTATTATTGCGTGCTTAATTATAAATTTGAAATACGAAAGAATTAATCAGGCCTCGGATGTTTTCGGATCATAAATCTACCAATCGTACTTTAGCCCTATTTACTTTTTTTGCGACTCTAGTACTGTATACGATAACAATGGCTCCGACGGCCAGTTTCTGGGATTCCGGAGAATTTATAGCGGTAGCTCACGGACTGCAGGTTAATCACCCTCCCGGCGCCCCTTTCTACTCACTTCTAGGAAGGCTCTTCTCGATGTTTATGCCTGCTTCCTACGTGGCGTTAAGCATTAACTTTATCAGTGCACTTACTTCGGCACTGACTGTCATGCTGCTCTACCTCATTATTGTAAGACTGGTTAAAGAATTCCGGGGTGATGCCGATAAACTGTCCGGCATCGATAAGATCGGTATGTACGGAGGAGCCCTGCTGGGTGCTTTTGCCTTTTCCGTTACCGATACCTTCTGGTTCAATGCTGCCGAAGCCGAGGTATATGCACCTTCGATGTTCTTCACTGCTATTGTGGTCTGGCTGGCACTGAAATGGTCGGAGTACCATGAAGAGCCTTATAACGAGCGCTGGCTGGTACTTATAGCCTATATGTTCGGGCTGGCCTTGGGCGTACACCTGCTTAACCTGCTTGCCCTCTTTTTTGTCGCCCTTATTATCTATTTCAAGAAAAAGGATTTTACACTGCTCTCTTTTACCATTACCGGGGCCATAGCTGCTGCTTCA
Organism: Halalkalibaculum sp.; assembly: GCA_035269475.1. GTDB lineage: Bacteria > Bacteroidota > Rhodothermia > Balneolales > Balneolaceae > Halalkalibaculum. The sequence continues at coordinate 3,536 of DATFJD010000171.1, read as the reverse complement.
TTCCTGGTCATTTACCCGTTTACCGTACAGATGCTTCCGGGAATTATGGAGAGCATCACCCAGGCTACTTACGGACTTATCGGACCGATTACATTTATTATCCTGGTAATACTCAGCATCGGCGGCGGCATTTACTATACCCATAAAAACAATATGCGCGTGGCCAATATTGTTATGCTGAGCTATGCCATGATTATGATCGGGTACTCTTCCTATTCCCTGATATTCATTCGTTCTATTGCAGATCCGCCTATTGATGAAAACGACCCCGAAACTACCCAGGCCTTTATCAGTTACCTGGAACGTGAACAGTACGGACAGACCCCCCTGCTGACCGGTTATACCTTTGATAATTCCATGGGCAGTATTGACCAGCAGGAGGAAGTTTTCTTTCCCCGCAGATACTCAGGGAGCGGGGCCCACTTGCAGCGGTACAGCAACTACAGCAGCGACTGGGATTTTTTCATTGATTACCAGGTCAATCATATGTACATCAGGTACTTTAACTGGAATTTTATAGGCAGGGAAGCTGATATACAGGATACCGGTTGGCAAGCCGGATTTACAGAAAGTGAATACGAGGACAACCCGGCCCATAACAGCTATTTCTACCTGCCATTCCTGCTGGGTCTGTTTGGCATGATATTCCATTTTCAGCGAGACTGGAAGAGGGCCTTCTCGGTATTGGCCCTGTTTATTATGACAGGCTTTGCCATTATCGTATTCCTCAACCAGACCCCGCTGCAGCCTCGCGAGCGTGACTATGCCTATGTTGGGTCGTTTTTCGCTTTTGCCATCTGGATCGGCATGGGAGGAGTCGGGATGATTGAACTGGTGAAAGAGCACCTTAAATCGAACGCAACGGCCGCGTATGCCATACTTGGCGTATTATTTCTCAGTATCCCTGGCCTGATGGGCTATCAAAATTTCGACGATCATGATCGCAGCAACCGGTATGTGGCCCCTGACTACGCCTACAACCTGCTTAACTCCGTTGCGCCCAATGCCCTGATATTCACAAACGGCGATAACGACACCTTCCCGCTTTGGTACCTTCAGGAAGTGGAAGGCGTTCGAACCGATGTTAGAATTGTCTGCTTAAGCCTGCTAAATACCGAATGGTACATCAAGCAGCTCCGTGATCAATGGTCTCATGAGTCCGCTCCCCTGCCCATTTCTCTGACGGATGAGGAAATTGAACAGATGACAGCCAACCTGTCGCTGCATCAGCCAACAAATATCAATATTCCGGTTAATAAGGATCTGCTGAAAAGTGCTTTCTCAGGAGACAACAGCTATAAAGAAACCATCGGTGTGAAACCTGACACTTCTCTGGAACTGTTCAGAGAGGGCGTTGATTTCGGTATACCTGTTGATTCGCTGGATAATGAGGTGAGCTGGTACTTTGAAGGAAGATCAGCAGGCAGCGACGGCCAGGGGAACCAGCGTTTTTACACCCAGGTGCAGGATGAGGTTATTCTGGATATTCTAAAAACCAATAAATGGTTGCGTCCGGTCTACTTTGCCAATACGGTTTCTACCACCAGTCAGCTGAACCTGCAGCCTTACTTCCGTTTTGAAGGCAAGGCATTCCGTGTGGTACCCCAGAGACATGAAGCCGGCTCCTTCGGTTGGATTCAACCGGAAATTCATGCTGATCGGCTTCGGAAATTCCGTTTCCGTGAGTGGAATAATCCCGATGTGTATTTTGATGAAAACATCCGCCGGATGCTTGGTAACTATAGATACAGTATTACGGAGCTTTCCGATAAGTATATGGCGATTGGCAAACCCGATAGCGCTAAGAAGTGGCTGCGCTGGGGCGAAGATAAAATTCCATTCAACTTCGTAGACGGCAATTCCGCCATCAACTCAATGATACTTTATGCCTTTAGCTATGCACAGGCGGATGACAGTACCAATGCGTTGAGGCTCGCAGATACCGGGCGTGATAAGCTGCTTGAAGACCTTAAAGAGCAAATAGATGAATATGATGTCATTCAAGGCAGAATTGTAGATCTGAATGAAGAAATAAAGCAGGCTCGCATGAACGCAAATATGGAGAAACAGCAGACTCTGCGAAACCGCGTTCAGCAGGTCATTTCACAGCGAGATGATGTGGCACGCGATATTAACTTTGCAATCAGCCATCTTACCATCCTGCAGCGTATCTACTACATGTTTGATGAAGATGAAAAAGCAACAAGCCTGGCTGAGCAGGTGAATGGCATTACCGGAAATAGGATTGGCTTGCCTACCTCCGAAGAGGAAAACAGAAAACAATTCGAGCAATTTGGGCTGAATTAATTTCTCAGTAATATAAACCGGTATTCCCTATTTCTAATTCTTGACTAGGTGTGGTATATTTATCGGTATAACAACTAATAACTGCTGACAAATATTTGTACCCATGGTACATCAGTTTACGAAAGAAAATATTGACGCAATAGCCAACGTACTGAATACGAAGGCTAAACCCCTGGGCGATGACGTATTCCGGCTGGAGGTAATCAATGAGGAGGATAACCGCAAGCTTGCCCTGGAAATACATCTCGGCCTTGATGTTAACGGCGAAGCCATGAATATGGTTTCCGTTTACGCTCAGAACACTTTTCTACAATTACATAACTGCACAGCCTTTATTGCCAGCGATATGTTAAAGCAGGTTACCTTCTTCGGGCGAACGGGTGAAAGGACCTCCGGCTTAATCGTCGAAACAGGCGCCGGCTGCAGCCTATATTCCAATGTTAGCGAAGCCATTCTCAACAGTGATTTCACGCAACTGCCGGAAGACCTCATGATGTGCGCCATTGCCTTGTCCTTAACCGAATCGGTAGATCTGGACGATTTCTCCTTTGATGAGGAGAGTTAACCCTAGTTATGCAGGAAATTGAGCCTGACATTCAGCTTTTCAATGAATCAGGAGAAGAAGTTCCGGTTGACACTAAAACCGTTCACAAATGCGTAGCTGAAATAAGTAATGAAGAATCCTGTACCTATTCCCTTCTTGAAGTAGTTTATGTTAGTGGATCCAAAATTCTTGAAATCAATAAGGAGTACCTCGACAGGGATTATGTAACCGATATTATAACATTCCGCTATGATGAAAATGCATCAAATGAAAATATTGAAGGCACGCTATATTGCTGTGCACAAAGGATTTATGAGCAATCATCTGAATTAAATATAGATGCAGAAACCGAATTCAAGCGCATCCTGATACACGGACTGCTCCATCTTTGCGGGTATGACGACCGTACACCTGAGGCAAAACAAGTTATGACTGAAAAAGAGAATTTCTATATCCAAGAAGTGTAGCATCAGTTTTGATGTCACGCCCGATGTCCTTATCAGTTCATGCGGCCATGTAATAATTCAGCGGATTTTCAAATTACCCCAACCTAAATACTATTCTTTCGTAAGAGAACTGTATTTTCAAAGAGAATATTCTACATTAGGTATATGAACGAAGAATCCCTGCAAAAAGAAGAAGAGACAAATTCTGCCCTGGAAGTAGCAAAACAGAAGACCAGGGA
>DATFJD010000170.1:0-4565 GCA_035269475.1 Halalkalibaculum sp. | reverse complement strand
TTTCCTGGTTTGAAATTTCAGTACTTAGATTGAAGGAGTAGAAAACCAGGCTCAGCGTAACCAGCAGCAGGGCAAAGGATGCGGCAATGGCGAAGGTTCCGCGGTCAAAGTTGTTCGTGTCTTCATCTGATGAGGACATTTCGTTTTCAGCTTTTTCACTGAGCTCATTTTCTTCAGGCTGCACCTGGGCAAGTATTCTTTCTCTGACAACCCCGGGCGCCTGGTTGCCTTCAACACTGAATGCAATTTGATTTGCCGCAGATCGCATCTCCTGATAAAGCTCCCGCTCTTCCTCGGACGCATTTTGCAGTAATATTTCAAATTCTTCACGCTCTTCCGGTTCCAGTGCATTGAGCACATACCCGGCGCAAAGCTCCTCGAATTTTTCTTTATTTGCCTGTTCGTTAGCCATTGTATGAAATAAATTCTCCTAAAATGTCTTTTAACTTAATCATCCCTTGCCGCATTCGGGTCTTAACAGTACCCAGTGGGATTTCAAGCTGTTCGGATATTTCTCTTTGTGTCAGCCCTCGGTAGTAGGCAATTTTCAGTACCTCACTTTGGCTTTCGGGAATTTTATCGAGTGCTCTTTTGACCAGTTCGGTTCGATCGGAAAAAATTGTTGTCTCCAAGGGATCAAATTTGTCTCCTTTCAGGAAAAATTCAGGAGCATCTACATCCTGCGATGCTTTTTTCTGTGTTTTGTAATCTTTTGACCGTATGCGGTCAATGGCTTTATTGCGGGCGAGTGTAACCAGCCAGCTGTATACATTGCCGCGTTCTTCATCAAAAGTGGAAGCACTTTCCCAAATTTTAATGAAGACTTCCTGCAGAACATCTTCCGCCTCTTCCCTTTTCTTAACGATTGAAATGATCATGCCGTATAGCAAGCGGTTATAGAGGTCATAAAGCTCAGCCAGGGCCTCTTCATCCCGGGCTTTGATTCGCTTCATTAATTCTACTTCGTCATCGGCTCCCAAATGAGCTGCTTTACCGATGGCCGCTAATATAGTAAAGATGATCACGCTGACAACTCCATTTACAGGTACGTATTAATTGGCTAGGCAGATTCAATCCAATAAAAGAAATTTGGTCATTTCTTAAAAATCCGCTAGCCTTGGTTCAACAAAATACAATAAATCATTAACCATACCTCTTCTGATTTGCCCTGGTTACTTAGAATGACTCTGCTGGTATCGGGTATTATGGCAATTGCCCATTTGTACCTGGCCTGGCGCCTTACTCAATCAGCACGTTTTATTTCAAAACGAGCCCTTATTCGCTGGCTTCCGGCCATTGTGCTTGTAACATTTTATGCCCTTCCGGTTACCGGTTTAGTGACATACGGAATCCAGGGCCGGCTGGATTTATTGGAGATTCCCAAGCCTGTTACCTACTGGTTCTGGTTTGGTTTTGCCGCGAGCTATCAATTGCTGACCTGGATAATAATCTTCGATATCCTTAAGGCCGGATTCCACTTCTTGGGCAAGATTGAGAGTTCGAAAATCAACCGTATTTACGGCAAAACGGTTTGGATAACCGTAGCCATTGTCCTTGTATTCAGCGGGATTAAAATGTATCTCAATACCAGCCAGGTCGGTACGCAAACGGTTGAGCTTGCGGTAGAGAATTTACCGGAAGGGTTGCGTGAATTTCGAATTGTCCACATCTCTGATATCCAGGGAGACCAGTATACCGGACGTGAAGAGATAGAAAATTATATTGAAAAGGTAAATGAACAAAAGCCGGACCTAGTTATTTTTACAGGCGATTTGATTTCCTACGGCACGGATTTTATTGAGATGTCGGCAGAGGCGTTTTCCAAGGTTGAGGCAACCTACGGAGCCTATGCCGTAGTCGGTGACCATGACTACTGGGCAGACCTTGCCAATGTTGAGCCCGCGTTAGAATCAAGGGGCATCCCGCTTCTGCGCGATGAAAACCGGGTGCTGGAAATAAGAGGCAGTAAAATCCTTCTCACCGGTATTACCCAAGTCTACAGCAAGCGGGCCGATCCCGAAAAAGTCAGGGAGCTGACCTCGGATAGTGTTAATGTCGGTTTAAAGATATTGGCTGCACACCAGGTTTCTGATCATATTTTAAACGGAGCGAAGGATAATAACTATCACCTCTACCTGGCAGGGCATACCCATGGAGGACAGGTGAGGGTTCCGCTGTTTGGCATGACCTTTTCCGCCTCCGAAATGGAAACCGAGTATGTGAGCGGGACCTATCGAAGGGACAATATTTTGCTGAATATAAACAACGGACTGGGATTTACCCTGGCACCGGTTCGCTATAATGCACCGCCGGCCATCACGGTGATTAAGCTTAAACAGCTGCCTTAACTGTGATTTAAGAATTGATTGATTCAAAATGAATTTGGGAAGTGAGATTTCTGAAAAAATTTCCTCTCCCGTTTATCACCCAAATCAGATAGAACTCAGTTTAGATAAGGAAGGCGGAAATTTTCCGTTTCTTAGAGTTACGAATTCAGTAACTCCATCATCTTTTGGGGATCGTTGGTTGGCATCTCGCAGCTATAGTTTCGGCAAACGTAGGCGGTAGTCTTTTCATTGGCCATGGTTTGCTCTTTGGTGTATGGAGCAAGCTTCCGGATTTTATTGTCATCCGGGTCATTGCACAGGATCACTTTGTTGGGTAAAAACTTAGATTGTATGCTGTTGAGCATCTTGTATCTAACTTCATCTTCTCGTTCTCCTGCTATCACAATTTCAAAGGACTCAGTTAAGGCAAAGTAGACTCCCTGCAAAAACTGCCCGAAGCCGGTGGGAGCCTGTTTTACCTGTGAAGAATACAGGCGGATTAAATCATCGGCTTTATCTTCAAGCCCTGCATCGGCAGTAATGCGTCCGATTCTCAAAAGGTTCGACAGAGCCACGGAATTCCCTGAAGGGATGGCACCGTCATAAACTTCTTTTTTGCGGCCAAGCAACTCCTCACTTCCCTCTGCAGTGAAGTAAAAACCGCCTTGTTCGGAATCCCAAAAGTTTTCGATAAATATATTGTTTAGATCAATGGCTTCTTCCAGGTAATCGGTTTTAAAGGTTGATTCGTAGAGTTCAAGAAGTCCCCAAATGAGGAATGCGTAGTCATCGGCATGTGCATTAATGGCTGATTCGCCTTCCCTGAAACGGTGCAGCAGGGTTCCGTCTTTGCGGAATAGATTCTCTTTAATAAATTCGTATGCCCTTTCCGCTTGCGATATGTAGCTTTGATCACTGAAGGCACGACCCGCTTTGGCCAGAGAGGCGATCATCATTCCATTCCAGTCTGTTAGCACCTTGTCATCCAGCAGGGGGCGGGTTCGCTGTTCCCTTTTCTTGTACAGGGTTTTCCTGATATCATTCAGTTTGTTTTCAAGCTTTTCAACTGACAGGTCGCGCTCTTTCGCCAGATTTTCAACCGGCTCAGTAAGATGAAGAATATTCTTTCCGGTTCGCTGCCTGCTGGCTTCATCGACATAATTACCTTCTTCGCTAAGGTTGAAGACCTCAATTGCCAGTTCGGCATCAGGTGCGGGAAGCACTTGACGGATCTCATCAATGCTCCACAAATAAAACTTTCCCTCTTCCCCTTCGCTGTCGGCATCCTCTGCCGAATAAAAAGCACCTCGGGGATGCTGCATGTCTCGCAGTACATATTCTATCGTTTCATCGGCAGTTTGCCTGAAATGTTTATTTCCGGTTGCCTGCCAGGCTTCGGTATATGCCATGACCAGCATTGCCTGATCGTAGAGCATTTTCTCGAAGTGGGGCACCAGCCAGTCGGCATCTGTAGAATAGCGGTGAAAGCCGTAGCCTACCTGGTCGAATAGGCCTCCTCTACGCATCTCGGTTAAGGTTGAGGTGACCATCTGCAAGGCTTTTTCGTCGCCAGCATGTTTCCAGTAGCGTAACAGGTACATCAGGTTATGGGGGCTCGGAAACTTGGGGGAACTACCGAAGCCGCCTTTTTCAGCATCGTAATTCTGCGTATAGTTTTGAAAAGCTTTCTCAAGTATATCAGCTGAAAGGCTTTCCCCGCTTTCCTGTTTATTGGATTTCTGAAAAGCCTGCATGATCTCTTCAGCCGAATTATAAACTTTCTCTCGCTCATCTTCCCAGAGCCCTTGGATTCGGGGAATGAGCTCGCGCATGCCGGGCCTGCCGTAGCGGCCGGACTTCGGTATGTAGGTTGCGGCATAAAAGGGCTTTTTCTCCGGCGTCATGATAATGGTAAGAGGCCACCCACCGCTTCCGGTTAGCATCTGGCAAACGGTCATATAAGTATTATCGATATCCGGCCGCTCTTCCCGGTCGACTTTGATATTCACAAATGCCCGGTTCATCATTTCTGCAACATCTTCATCCTCGAAGGACTCATGGGCCATAACATGGCACCAGTGACAGGTTGCGTAACCGACGGATAAAAATATAGGCTTATCTTCCTCCCTTGCTTTTTCAAAAGCTTCTTCTCCCCAGGGATACCAGTCTACCGGATTGCCGGCATGCTGCAACAGGTATGGGCTTTTCTCTTTTGCAAGTCTGTTTTGATCGGAAGAA
>DATFJD010000169.1:0-5898 GCA_035269475.1 Halalkalibaculum sp. | reverse complement strand
AGAAATAAGCTGCATGAAGCCATCCAAGGATAAGCCGGAAATGATACGGCCAAATATTTTTGATGAGGCGCAAGGAATTGAGGCCTGGTTCACCTGCAAGAATGCGGATTTGTATTCCACAGGTCAGAAAATTCCCGGCCTGAATATCGGGTTTAACACCCGGGAGGCGAAAGAGGTTGTCAGGAAGAATCGAAAAAAACTGCTAAACGCCCTGGGCATTCAACCTGAGAAAGTTGCTTTTGCCGAACAGGTACACGGCAACCGGGTTCAGGTTGTAAGCCAGGGCGGTACGTTTGAAAATGTTGATGCCCTGGTAACTTCTGTAAAAGGCCTCAGTCTGGCTATTCAGGTAGCCGACTGTGCTGCGGTATTGATGGCCGACTCTAAAAACGGAGTTATTGCGGCAGCTCATGCCGGATGGCGAGGTGCTGCAGGCGATATAGTGCCTGAAACTGTTGCAGCAATGACATCCCTGGGTGCCGAAACTTCGAATATAAAAGCATTTATCAGTCCCTGTATTTCGAAAGAAAATTTTGAAGTAGGGGAGGAAGTCGCCGAAAAATTTCCGCCTGAGTATGTAGATTATAAGACCTACAATAAGCCGCACGTTGATTTAAAAGGTTTTTTGGAAGATCAGCTGCTAAAGCTCGGGATTGACAGAACGCGTATCGAGGTAAATGAGGGCTGCACCATGGAAGACGCGGAGCGATTTTACTCCTACCGCCGGGAACAGCAGGGAAGTGGAAGGATGTTGGGGCTTATTAGGTATAAGGATATAGGGGCATAAGGTGTGTGTTATTTATGGAATCGCTACAATAATGTGGATAGTCAGTTAAGAATTTTATGCGGATTTTCTGCAAATTAGCTTTTTCGGTCTGCACCGGACTCAGGTAATACAAGGCTCGGTGGAAACGCTATCTGTCGTTTCATAATACCTATACCATATATCCCTATACCTCTACGATGCAGCAATTTAATATAAAACAAAAGATCAATCGTAAGTGAGAGTTTCCTACAGCCCCGGGTACTATGCACCGATACCCCATGAGCACATTTTCCCAATGGGGAAATTTGAGGGCCTATACCGTTACGTGCTTGAAAATAATATGATTGCCGCTTCCGATATTATTGCCCCGTCTATGGTAGATATGCCCAATTTGATTTCAGTACATACTCCGCGCTATGCGGATGGCATCATGACCGGAGACCTGGACCGGAAAGAGCTGCGGAGGCTGGGCTTGCCCTGGTCCAAAAAACTGGCAATACGATCGCGCCTGGCGGTTCAGGGCACCATCAATGCTGCGCTAATGGCACTACAGGATGGTATAGCCGGTAACCTGGCCGGGGGCACGCACCATGCCATGGCTGACCACGGCGAAGGCTTCTGCGTGTTCAATGATGTTGCCGTCGCCATTAAGGTGCTGCAGCAGACGATGTGGGCACGAAAGATACTGGTGATTGACTGTGACGTTCACCAGGGCAACGGCACGGCTGAAATATTTAAGGAGAACAACGATGTGTTTACTTTTTCGATACATGGCGAAAAGAACTATCCCTTCAAGAAACCGCCGTCAAGCATAGACATCGGCATGCCGGACGGTACCTCAGATTCGCAATACCTGGATACCCTGGGCGATGCGCTTGATGAGATATTTAACACTTTTAATCCTGACCTGGTCTTCTACCTCGGGGGAATAGATCCCCTTGAATCGGATCATTTCGGGCGGTTATCGCTGACATTAAACGGACTTTACAATCGGGACCGGATAGTGATCAGGAAGATCATCAGTGAAGACAAGCCTCTGGTATTGCTCTTATCAGGCGGATATGGCCCTACCTTAAAAGCAACGGTTGAAGCGCATGCATTGATGTATAAGGCCGCACTGGAATTGTGGAATTAGACATTCCGTTCATAATAATTCAGACAAAAGGTTCCGCGCCTAAACAAACAATTCTTTTTTAATTCTTCGAAGTTAATTCCGATCTTCACAGGTATTTTTAAACAGAGGTAAATCATTTGAAAGAACAGAATCTTGTCATACTCGGGTCAACCGGCTCCATAGGGGAACAGGCACTTGATATTGTTGATGAACATTCTGATCGTTTTAATGTTCTTGCTTTAAGCTGCAATACCAACTGGCGGAAGCTGGCCGAACAGGTAAACCGATTTCACCCACAGTATGCGCTGCTTTGTGATTCTGAAAACTTTCATGATTTTAGCGCTGCACTTACCGTCGATACTGAAATTCTGGTCGGTTCCGATGCGCTCGGCGAGTTGGCTACGCTTGAAAAAGCTGACGTAATTTTAAACAGCCTGGTGGGCTTTTCGGGCTTTGAACCTACCTGCAAGGCCTTGAAAGCCGGAAAGAAAGTGGCACTGGCCAATAAAGAATCCCTTGTAGTAGGTGGAGCCATCATCAACCGCCTGCTTAAAGAATATTCGGGCAGGCTGGTACCGGTAGATTCCGAGCACAGCGCCATGCTGCAGTGCCTGGTGGGAGAGTCGAATGAAAGCATCAATAAGCTGATTATTACCGCTAGCGGAGGGCCTTTCCGGGAGTGGACTCTCGAGCAAATGAAAGATATTACGGTAAAAGATGCCCTTAACCACCCCAACTGGTCGATGGGTTCGAAAATCACTATTGATTCGGCCACGATGATGAATAAAGGCCTGGAAATTATCGAAGCATACTGGCTGTTTGACCTGCCGCTTTCAAAAATTGAAGCGGTGGTCCATCCGCAAAGCATCGTACATTCGGTCATTGAATTTGTGGATGGGTCTAGCAAAGCCCAGCTGGGGCCGCCAACCATGAAGGTACCTATACTTTACGCATTGACTTATCCCGATCGTATATCAATGAATGCTCCAACTCTTGATTGGAGAGAGGCTTTCGACCTGAATTTTGAACCGGTTGATTACGAGAAGTTTCCCTGCATCAAATTAGCTATTGATGCTATTGAAGAGGGGGGATTCAAGCCTGCCGTGCTCAATGCTGCTAATGAAGTGGCCGTTGAGCGCTTTCTGAATGAAGAAATTCCTTATATTGGCATATCTAATATAATTGAAACCTGTCTTGAACGTTCACACTCCCAAGAGGAGTTAACCATACAGACTTTAAAAGAAATTGATCAAGAAGCCAGAGAACTGGCTTTAACCATTTAAAGAAGCAAGATTTACCCTATGGAATGGATTATTGACATAAGTACAACATTAGGCATCTTTGCCTTAGCCCTGCTCATACTGGTATTCTTCCACGAGCTGGGCCATTTCCTCGCTGCCAAGCTTTTCGGCATGCGGGTAGAGCGTTTTTCCCTGGGTTTTCCGCCCCGCGTATGGGGTTTTGAAAAAGGGGGGACCGATTACTGCATCGGTGCTACCCCGCTCGGTGGATACGTAAAAATATCCGGAATGATCGATGAAAGCATGGATACCGACCATCTCGATGAAGAACCCAAACCCTGGGAATACCGGAGCAAACCGGTATGGCAGCGCATGATTGTGATAACGGCCGGGGTAATATTTAATATGATTCTGGCTGTGTTGATCTTCGGCGGAATTGCTTTTACTTCCGGAGAGACAAAAATTGCCAATGAAAGCGTCAGCGGCATTTATGTAGCTGAAAATACCCTGGCACATGATATCGGCTTCAGAACCGGTGACCGAATTATCGGAGTCAACAATCAAAATGTCAGTTTCTTCAATGAACTTTTCTCTCCGGCACAGCTGACCGAATCGGATGTAACTTATACCGTTATGAGAAACGGCAGCGAAGTAACGGTTGCCCTTCCCGACAGTGCGCTCGACCGGATTAATAAGGAAGGATTTATATCTCTTGCCAATGCTTTGCCCAGCAAGGTAAGCCGTGTTGAAGAAGGCACTCCGGCCGATGAAGCGGGCCTGCAGGGCGGTGACCGAATAACCTCTATTAATGGGGAACCGGTAGACTATTGGATACAGCTGACACAAATAATCCAGTCATCAAAAGATTCTGTAAATTTAACAGTAGGTCGAAGTGGGGAATCACTTCAGTACAGAGTTGCCTTGAGCAGTAACAATACCATCGGTATCTATGCGCCGGACCCTAATGAAGAGTTTGATGTCCGGCGATTCAAGTATGGCATGTTCGAATCTTTCGGAGTCGGAGTACAAAGGACCGAAGAGGTTTTTACAGGCATTATCCAGGGTTTTGAAAAAATGTTTGCGGGGTCCATTTCCGTCAGGGATAACCTGGGCGGCCCCGTAGCCATTGCCAGCATCACCAAAGACGCTACCGAAAGAGGCGGGATGATCGGGTTTTGGAATATAACCGCCCTGCTTAGCGTCACGCTTGCCATTATGAACATACTGCCGATACCCGTATTAGACGGGGGGCACCTGATGTTCCTTATCTATGAAGGGATAACGCGCAAAGAGCCATCGCCCAAAGTGCGCATGGCATTGCAGCAGATCGGCTTCTTGCTTATCATTGCACTGTTCATATTCGTTACATTTAATGACATACTCAGACAATTCGGTTAATATATGATTGCCAGGGAAGGGTATTCAAACATTGCATTTGTGGTGGTGTTTGGCATTGCTATAAGTATACTGGGCGGCCTCTACATTGAACACTGGATTGTCAACGGCATATATGCACTCTCGCTGGCTCTTGTCGTGTTTATATTGTTCTTCTTCAGGGATCCTGACCGCGAAACACCTGATGATGACAGCCTGATCATTTCGCCGGCAGACGGCAAGGTGGTGATGGTTAAAGAGGTTGATGAAGATATCTATATGAAAAGCAAAGCCATCCAGATCAGTATCTTCCTTTCCCCGCTGAATGTACATGTGAATAGAGTTCCTGCATCGGGAACCATAGAATACGTTAAATATCACCCCGGGGTTTACTTGATGGCGTGGGACGAGCGAGCCTCAAGCATGAACGAACGAGCAGATTTTGGCTTGAAGCTGAACAGCGGCATTAAAATATTTTTCCGGCAGATTACGGGTTTTTTGGCTCGCCGTATTGTATACAGCATCACGGAACAGGATGAAGTAAAAGCAGGCAGCCGCTTTGGGATGATGAAGTTCGGATCCAGAATGGATGTGCTGGTTCCCGGCGAAGTAGAGGTATCAGTGAAAGAAGGGGACCGGACGGTAGCGGGTGAATCTGTTCTTGGCAGGATTAAGAAACCGGAACGCGGCGAGAAAAGCTATTCAGAATCTCAATCGCAGACTTCAGTCTCCAGCGAATGAAATATCCCATACAAAAGTGGAAGCGATTCAGACGGCGCCGTAAAATGAAAAACGGCGGTAAAAGAAAGCAGATTCCGCGTATTATCGTTCCCAGTTTTTTCACCCTGATGAATCTCTTCTGTGGCTTTTTAGCCATCATCAGTATTGCGGAAGGCCGTCTGTTTTTCGGGGCCTGGTTGATTGTTTTTGCAGGGCTGTTTGATGCGCTCGACGGTTTTATGGCCCGCCTTTCGAATGCTACCAGCCAATTCGGTATTGAGCTCGATTCAATAAGCGATGTAGTCTCTTTTGGGGTTGCTCCGGGTTTCCTTCTTTATACTTTTGGCCTTAACAGCCTCCCCTTTGTAGGAATTATACTAAGTGCGCTCCCACCGCTTTGCGGCGCCGTTCGCCTGGCCCGTTACAATGTCGATGCCCAGGAAAGCCGTCCCGATTACTTCAAGGGCTTGCCCATACCGGCCCAGGCCATTATGATAGCCTCTTTCTACCTGACTTTTTTCGACCGGATAGAGCTTTTCATGGATTTCAAGAATGGCATAAATACTGTATTAATACCGCTCATAATCCTGCTTTCCTTTCTCATGGTCAGTACGATTCCTTTTGATAAAATTCCCAGTTTTGACAAACAATCGATCAAGAAATACAAAGGGCGGCTCTTCCTG
>DATFJD010000168.1:0-12625 GCA_035269475.1 Halalkalibaculum sp. | reverse complement strand
ACAGCACCTATCAGCGATTCAATACCATTTTGAACTACTTTCTGCAGAAACAGATACCCTACCTCGGTTTTATACCGGCTAGCCAGGAAATTCGCGATGCCGTTCAACAGCAAAATCCGGTGGTAAGGGCAAAGCCTGACAGCTCCATTTTTCACGATTTGGAATTTATATCTCAAAACTTAATTGGTTACGCAAGTAATGTATCGAAACAGCCCTCTGTTACGGTACGCTAAAAGAAATAAGCTATGCTAATACGACTAATTACTGTTATATCGCTTTTAAGCTTTATGCTTCTGATGATATCGGGTGCAGAAATCGACGTTTCGCTCTATCGCAGCTGCCTGGTATTCTTAATTCTATTCACACTGGTCTACATGGCCATATTCTTTCTGAATGTTGTAAGAGGCAATTCAGAATCAGAGACACTTGCCGTAGCAAAAAACAATAACACTCAGCATAAAAATGAGAATTAATCATGTGTAACAAAACGCTTCAGGAGTTAGTAGAGTATTATTGTAAGAATCCCGGAGATGGATTGCGAAACTCCATCATCAGCAGGTCTATGCCCTTAATCCGGAGTATTATCGGTAAAATTAACTGGCCCGACCGGCCCCTTTCTCAAAGGGAGGATCTTGAAAGCTTCGGCATCAGCGGACTGATACAGGCTTTAGACTCTTACGACTGCAGCCGCAATATTAAATTTAATACCTTCGCTTATTACCGTATTCGCGGAAGCATCATAGACTACCTCCGAAAGATCGATCAGCTTCCCCGCCAGCAGCGTAAAAATTATGGCATGGTGAAAGAGGTTATTAATCGTAAATCCCAGGAACTCGGACGGGAACCCGGTGATGAAGAAATAGCCGAAGAGCTTGATATGAGCCTAAGCGATTATCGCCAGTTACTTTCAAACGTACAGCAGCGAAATGCCCTGTCACTTGATAGCAGCATAAATGATGAGGAGTCAAATTCTTTCTATGAGATCCATGCCGATAAAGATGTTGAGACACCGGATAGAGATCTTGAAAAGAAGGAGCTGACTGAGGTACTCAAGAAAAAAATCGGAGAGCTCAGTGAAAGAAATCGCCTGATCCTTATGCTCTATTATTATGAAGATATGACCATGAGTGAAATTGCGTTACTGCTCGAGCTGACAGAAGCGCGAATTTCCCAGATTGTAGGCAAACTGTTGCTTCAGTTAAAGCATGAATTAGCTACCGAAGAGATTGTAACATTCAGCTGAGCTTCAGGGAACTTACGTTCACCCTTCTGAGAAAAAGAAGAAATAAATTATTTAGATTTGTGCAGATACAGCCGATAAAGAAGTAAACCGTATCATTTAATCTCCTTCAAGCGGAATAATGCTGTACTCATATGACTCTCGTGACCAAAATAGCAAGGCTTGCACGAATACCTAAACTGCTTAAAAGAAAGCAGGATGCGGAGCAGCAATCACGTAAGAAGAAAAAAGATTCAGAAGATCGCCCGCCCTTTCCTTTGAATAAGAAACCTGGTCAGGTAAAATCATCTCCGGAAAAAAAGTCAAAAAAAATATCCGGTAATCATCAATCGGACGATAAAAATAAAGGATTGGGCAATCAGATAGATCTCACGGTGTAATCTTCCTACTTTCCTTTAGCTGTGGCGGCAAGTGGCTTATTATTCCAACTAAAATACATATCTTCCCTGGTATCCCTGTGTTGTCAGTAGTAATCAGTCTAAATGCCCTCTCCAATAGAGCCATTCAAGCATTAACCGGAAATAAGTACTATCAAACGGTCCAGGAAATCAAACATTCGCTGAAACATCACCTCGAAAGCGACAGGCAGGTACGGGATAACCAGAATCAATAAAAGAATACCGATACCCAGCTTAACGGGCAGTGCTATAAACATGATATTGGCTTGGGGCATGATTCTGGCAAATATTGCGAAGGAAAGATCGAGAAGAAAGAGGACCAAAATAAAAGGCGCGGTAATCTGAACTCCGATTATAAACAGGTAGGTAGCAATTTCCAGCATAAAAGGTCCGGCCAACTCTATTTTGGCTTGGTTTACGGGGATGACTTCAAAACTCTTTACCAGTGACTTGATATATACTTTATCTCCGTCGATCGATAAAAATACGAGGACAGCCAACATACCAAACAGACTGCTAACGATAGTGCTTTGCTGCTTGGTCATCGAATCCACAATGTTGGCAAATCCAAGACCGATTTTTAAACTGATCAGGCTACCCGCCATTTCAAGTCCGGCAAAGATCAGCTGCCCTACTAAACCTAAAGCAACCCCAACCAACAGTTCGAGAATGATAGCGATACCGATAAAAAGAAATCCGGAATCAGCGGTGCTTGTAAGCACGTTTTCTGAAGGAATTACGGAAAACAGAAGGAAAGTGGTTACTACGGCAAAAAATAACTTGATCTGTACCGGAAAAGTTTTTGAACTGAAAAATGGCGCCGTCATAATCATACCGCTGACCCTGACAAAAATCAGAAAAGCAGATAGAATATTTTCAACCGTAAATAGGGCCATAAATATTTTATTACTCCTTCACTAGCGGCTAATCTGCGGTATAAACTCAAATATACGCTGCATAAAATCGATGGCATAGTTCAGCATAAAACCGAAGGTGAAAAAAAGTATGATAACCACTACCACCATCTTGGGTATGTAGCTAAGCGTCATCTCCTGAATAGAAGTAGCTGCCTGAAAAATCGCGATACTTAAGCCTACGATGAGGGCTCCTGCCAGTACCGGACCAGATAAAACCACCACTGCCACCAGCATTTCCTGTAACCAATAGAGACTTGTTTCAATATTCATTTCGCAATTTTTTAGTTAAAACTTTGAATCATAGACTGCACCAGCAAATACCATCCGTCAGTTAATACAAACACCAGTATTTTAAATGGCAGGGATACCATAACCGGCGGCAGGAAGATGATACCCATGGATAACAGGATGGAGGATACCACCAGGTCAATAACCATAAATGGCAGGTATATCATAAATCCGATTTGAAAAGCGATCCGCAGCTCGCTAATTACATATGACGGTACCACAACGTAAAGGGGTATGCTTTCTATACTGTCTGCAGACTCCACTTCAACAAGGTCCATAAAAAAGAGCAGATCCTGATCCCGGGTTTGTTTAATCATGAATTTCTTCAGAGGAATTGCCGCTTCGGTTAAAGCCTCCATCTGGGTCATTTCTTCATTCACATAAGGCTGTATTGCCTTTTCATTTACCTCATCAAAAGTGGGCATCATAATGAAGATGGTTAAAAACAGGGCTAAGCCTATCAATACCTGGTTAGGGGGAGACTGCTGCGTTCCGAGACCCATTCTTAGAAAGAAAAACACCACCACTATACGGGTAAAACTGGTCATCATGGTAATGAAAGCGGGCCCGAATGTCAGAATCGTAATAAAAATCAGTGCCTGAATGGCCAGGGAGAGGTCTTCGGTCTCACCGCCTCCTATCGACAAGTCAATCTGTGGAATAGACTGCATCAGTACCGGCATACCGTAGGAGTATGCAGACGAAATTGAAGGGAATAAAAAGAGAAATCCTGTGAGCAGGATTCCCGATTTAGCTAAAATCGATTTGTGGGAGTTAATGAACGATCTCATAGTTTACTCCCGAAAATTTTGCGGAAGGTCTCACTGCCGGGCGTATTTTCCGATTGCGGTACCTGCTCCTTCCATTCCGATTTCGGATAGGTATGAAGTAAATTGACAGTGCTTGATGTTACGCCGAGAACCCAGATTTCTTCGTTGATCTCAATAATCTTTAGTTGCGCCCCTTCTCCCAGAATATGATCTCCTATATTCCTGTTTCTCTTTACCGGGCCTGAGTTTGCTTTTTTGCGGGTCCACAGCCATACTCCTCCAAGCAAGGTAATCAGCACCAGAAAAGTGGTAAAGGCATTCATAAAAATGCCCGAAGAAGCTTCATTTTGTAAGGCAATTTCTTTTGCGGTACCGGGTTCCTCCACAGAAGCTCGTATACTTTCCACCCTTTGCTTTGTAAGAGGGTTGCCGGTTTCGGCAGTACTGCTGAATTCCATTCGGGAAACCATAAACAGCCACATTACCAGCAGGACAATGGAAACCGAAATAACGATTTTCAATACCTTCTGCGGATTAGCCGATGCTGATGAGAGATTCAAATTTTTTTTTAGATCCATCAGTTAAGCCCGGCAATTCTTTTCTTCGTAGTTACCAGGTTGGAAACTCGAACCCCAAAGTGTTCATCGATTACTACAACCTCGCCATGGGCTATGCAGTGCCCGTTTACCAGGATATCCACCGGTTCACCGGCTAGTTTTTCGAGCTCGATAACCGATCCCTTAACCAGCTGTAGAACTTTACCCAATGGCAGCTCAATCCGGCCCAGTTCAACCGATACATCCATTTCCACATCCTTCAGCATATCCATTCCCTGGGAGTCTCCGTTTGAATGCCCCCCGTTTTCTTCATCGAATTCTTCAAACTCAATGAACCGGCCGGAAATCACCTCTTCCCGGGATCCCATCTTTTCCATCTCCCCCGCATCTACCGAGGTAAACTCTTCATTCGATTCAGGCGCCGGGTCGGGTACAGGCTCTTTCTTTTCCGGTGCCGGTTTTTTCGGTTCAAACTTTCCTTCAGAATCCGCTTCTTCTTTCGAGGGCGGTTTTTCAGCCTGTATCTTTGCATCCGGATTTCCGAAAAGAACAGACGCTCGGACTTTATCATCAGCCAAGCCCTCAATTTCCATCTTGGTCAAAAAGTATTCAGTATGGGTTAGCTGCTTTTCCAACTGCTTAAGGGTGAATACCTGTATCTCGGTCGGATTAGGCTTTAAGCCATTAATTTCAACATTCTTGGTTACTATCTCAGAGAGCTGCACCCCAAACTTCTTGAGCAGGTCACGGGTAATCTCATTATTGGATTTTTCCTCAACACCCAGCATGATGCTCGAAAGCAGACCATACCATACTTTATCAAGAACAATAATGACATCTGTATCAAATTTTTCATCCCTGGTGTACAGAAAGATGTCAGTATCCAACATTCCTTCAAAAGCAGCCTCTTTATCTAAGTCTTCCGATAAGACAATGTCAATATTTGTTTCTTCAAGAAGTACTGAGGTTAAAAATTTTTCCACTTCCGGCAGACAGTTCTGTAGTTTTTCTTTCCAGTTTTCCATAGTTATACCAATTCGAGTTCGTTAATTTCTTCTACCAATTCAAAAATTTTGACAGCCCTTCGTCCCTGCATCACACCGGGATATGCCAGCATCTTTTTCGTACCGTTTACCCTAACTTCCAGGGGTTTATCCGTTCTCTGGTTAAGAGGAATTGAATCCCCCTCCTTAAGATTGATAATATCATTGACACTCAGCTTAACGGTACCCAGCAAAGGCTGAAGACGTACATTTGCTTTTAGCAAGGTGCGCTTATAGGACTCCAGTTCTGTTTCCGAAAGTTTTTCGGTCCTCGATTGATTCCCTTCTTTCAGAATGGAGTTGTTCATAGCTTCTTTGAGAAGGCTGTAGGGATAAGAAATCTGTATTTCAACCTTCTGCGGGCCGAGATCAACTAAAAATTTAGCAACGATGGTGGGGTCTACCGATACCAGATGAATATTCTCCGGCTTACTCTCATAAGTTGTTGAATCTATATTGAAATCCATATAGGGTTCCCAGGCGATAATTATTTCCCGGTTGATATTTTTCATTATCCGGGAAACGATCTTCTCTTCAATGGTAGTAAGAGTTCTTCTTTCCGAAATGTCATCGCCGTGTCCGCCACTCTGGCGTTCAATGAGGTGAATACAAAAACCCGGTGGCATTACCGCAATGACATCGCCGCCAAGTTCTTTTACGGAGAGCAGATAAATTACACTCGGGCTCTCAACTTCATGGATAAATTCACTTGTAGATAGCTGATCAATTTTATGCAGGTGTACGTCTACCTTGTGACGAAGAGCGCTGCTGAATACACGACTGAGATTTCGGGCAAGCACATCGTGAAGCGATCGCAAAGTTCGCATAATCTCCTTGCTGAAAAGCTTCGGATGCTTAAAATCGTACGCTTCTACATATTTAAGTTTTCCCGACTTTGGTGCCGGGCGCTTTGATTCCATATTATTTTCTGTTCGGTTAATACAATCATTGCATTACATACTTAGTGAAATACAAATTGCGTACCGAACGCACCCCTATAGCAACATTAATTATTCCGGACAACTCACTGCGCAATAGTTCCCTTCCTTCAGAATGTATTAACTCGTCGATGGTTCTGTCTGACAGGGCTTCAATGATATTCTGCTTTATTTCCATCTTCTTGTTCTCAAGCAGGCTAATATGATCCTTCTGCCTTAATTCAAGGCTTATTTCCACCAATAGGTAGCGCTTTCCGTTCGTTTCAGCAGGATTCACAATCAACTCTTCAATCTGGTAAATGCCTATATCATCAGCTGCAGGCTTGTTTAAAAAACTGTATACCTGTTCATAATTATTATCTACAATCGCATATGACAGGTAAGCCTGTCCACCGATCAGTGCAAGAATCAGGAAATATTTTCCGATCGTTAGAAATTTTGACTTCTTCCTGCTTCTTTTCTGCTTGCCTTTTACAGGGTTCTTCTCAATTTCTTCTGAAATATTTTGCTCTTCCGACATAGTGAAATATTCTTCTAATTAATAGATTCCGGTTCATGCTTTCTGGCAGGTACAGTCTCGTTAAAAAAAACCCTGGGAGTAGAATAACGCACAAATATTTCCACCCTCCTGTTTTGACGTCTCCCCTGCACGGATAAATTAGTTGCAATAGGTTTATACTCACCAAAGCTGCTTGCTTTAAAACGCTGCGGATCGAGTACTACTCGCTGTTGAATAAACTGAACTACCGATACAGCGCGCGCAGCTCCCAAGTGCCAATTCGTGGGATAATATGAACCCTGCCCGATGGGTACGTTATCGGTATGTCCAAGCACCTCGGTTTCCCGGATGGCATCGTCAAAAACCTTGGCTACCTCTTCCAGTACTACCTGTGCTGCCGGAAGCAGCCGCGAAGAGCCGCTTTCAAAAGTCAGCGAATCACTGAGCGTCACCTTTACGCCGCCTGGTATTTTCTCTATTTCAACTTCCGATGATAAACCATGTTCTTTCAGGAATGCCTCCATAGCTTCCCATTTCTCAATGGGATCCGCTTGAGAGCTCAATTCCTGGCTTGTTATAGCACTTTGATTGAGTATGCTCATGGAGTTCTGGAAATAGGAAATAAAATTATCGAAGGTAGACTGATCCACACCCGGTGTCAGCGTATAAAGCAACACAAAAAACACCAGCAAAAGAGTAACCAGGTCGCTGTAGGTTACTAGCCAGGTTTCAGAATTTCCTTCAGATTTTCCCATTCTTTATCCTGTTGTTCAATCCAGAGTTGATAAAATTTTTCGTCTCGTTCCTTGCTTAAACTTAGTTCTTCATGGTGCTTGATATATTCCGACCGGCTATGCGGATCCACATAAATGAGCATTTTTTTACTCATAATCCGGGGGTTTTCCCCTTCCACTATGGAGAGAATACCCACACGAAACATCTCTTTTCTGTTGATATCTATCTCACTTAAAAATTCCAGCTTTCCCGCAAGCGGACCTAATATCATGTTTGAAATAACAGTACCGTACAGTGTGGTCAAAAGCGCAACAGAGAGCCCGGCACCTAAGGACTCAGGATCCGAGATATTCTGCAGCATCAATACCATCCCAATCACGGTACCGATCATCCCGAAAGCAGGTCCGTAGGCCGCCATAGAGTTCAAAACCTGGATAGATATATCTACCTGGCGCTCCCGACTTTTAATTTCATCGTTGAGAATACTTTCCAAACTCTCTCTCTTGAACCCATCTACAGCCAGCTGAAGCCCGTTTTTCAAATATTCATCTCTCAGGTGCCTGATATCTTCATCAAGTACAAGCAAGCCGTCCATTCTAACTCGCCGCGCAAACATGCTCATCACTTCCATATCGGTACGGAGATCTATCGATTTCACGCTCATTAAGCTTGCAATCGTGCTGAAACTGTCTTTAATATTGTCAAAGCTGTAGTTGATCATAGTCGCAGCAATAATTCCTCCCACCACAATCAGGATGGATGAAAAGCTGGCAAACACCAGCAGATTGCCCTGTGTAACAATAGCTCCGATAATCAGGGCAAAGCCAAGAATAAATCCTATAACAGTTGAACGGTCTAACATATTTCCATTATCGGCGCATAAGAAAAAAACTTAATACCGGATAATTTTTGAGTATGCGGTCGGAACCTAATCGGTGGATTTCAGTAACCGTTACAGCAGTAAAATTACTTGCTAAAGAAAACGCTTCGCCCTGGAACGACCCGAATAGGTGTCGTACAGAACGAAGCGTTAAGGAGACGTACCAGGTAAAGTACTTAGAGTTTACCTCTTCAGGTTTACAGCTTCCATCAGCATTTCATCGGAGGTACTGATCACTCTTGCATTCGATTGATAAGCACGCTGCGAGGTAATCATTTCCGTGAACTCTTTGGCAAGATCCACATTCGATCCCTCAAGAGATCCCGAATTGATACTCGTTTCGGCAAAATTTCCGGCTGTATCAACGAAGACTTCTCCGGCGGCTGAAGTTGCCCTGAAGAGACCGGAGCCGACCATCTCCATGCCGCTCTGGTTTTGAACCCTGGCCAGTGCCAGCTGGGCAAGAACCATGCTATTCCCGTTATCGTAGATACCCTGTACCCGTCCGTCGCCGTCTATACTCACGTCAACAAGTTCTCCCAGCGTATAGCCGTCTTGCTTGATCACTTTGGCAGAATTGGAACCGGAATACTGGGTGAAACGAGTACCCTGGGCGGAATTACCCAGCTGAACTTCAAAGCTGGTAGCATTTGCACCGTTCCCGGGCTCGAAAGTAATATCCAATGAACTTCCGGAGGTCAGCTGTCCGAGCTCGTCAAATTCGACGGTGCCGGTCGCTCCGCTGGTAATTTCCTGTCCATCGACAAAATTAGCGCTATACTGCCATTCATTGACATCAGTCTGCGTAAACTCCAGCATCAATGAATGAGCGCGCCCAAGTTCATCATAAACCGTAGTACTCATGGTTTGAGTATTGGTTTCTCCATCCTGTGTTGTCTGGAAACCCGGGAAATTTACGGAACCTGTACCGGTTACCGACACATTACTAATTCCTAGGTCGCTGGTACCCATCTCTGCGGAGCGCAAAACCATCAGGCCGTCAACCAGTGCCAACTGGCCTTCGCCTGCAGTTAACTGGGTATTAAAGTCATTGATCATATCCCCCATCGTTCCGCCTGTAGTTGAATCAAAAGTGTGAGTGATGGCTTGTGTAGTCCCGTCATTAAGAACTACATCAAACGTAATCTGGTCCCCGTCAGCCAGATCGGTAATCGTTTGGTTGAGATCGTTGATATTGGTTCCCAGGGTGGCCACACTGCCGCCAACGGTTGTAAATCCACTCTGAGCCTGTAATAGTTTTGTCTTGCTGGTACTAGCGTTCAGGTTACCCGCCAGGGTCACGTTTTCGGTCTGCTTGGGCGGAAGGGCGTTCTCAAAATCAATTCTTATATCCGAGGTTGTGCCGCCTCCCAATATATTCCCTGATTGATCGGCATTGTAACCCTGTACCGAATGACCGGCCTGATCCACAAGGTTCCCGTTTTTATTAAATACAAAGTTCCCGGCACGTGTCATCAGGTTTTGGCCTCCGTCATCAACCATAAAGAAACCTTCTCCCTCTATAGCTAAATCGGTACCTATGCCCGTACTCTGCATAGCTCCCTGACTAAAGTTGCGATCAATGGACGCAACTCGTACGCCAAGACCGACCTGATTATTAAGCTGCGGAGCTGAATCGCCCCCGCCTGAACGCCCGAGGCGTTCATTCATCATTTCGGCAAAGGACACTCGCGAGGATTTAAACCCTGCAGTATCCACGTTTGCAATGTTATTGCCTATAACATCCATTTTGGTTTGAAAGGCTCTCAAACCGCTTACTCCTGAGTTCAATGATCTTATCAAAGACATAATTTACTCCTGGTTTTAAAATAACAGCATGCTTATTGCTGCAGGGTTTATCACTTCGATAAACCCCATATTATTGTTTATTGTTTATTGTTTTTAAAAAATATCCGTACCTACTTCTTCAACATTCCCGATCGGTACCTGTACATTATTCACAGATAGATAGACACCATTCCCCGAATAACGTACCTTGTTAGCCATTCCTTCTATATAGGCTAATGAATCTACTTTTGAATCTCCGTTTGAAGCAAGAATTTCCACACTATATTCCCCATCAGCCATACGATGTCCGGCACCGTTTCTGCCGTCCCATAACCATCCGTTATCTCCCGAAGCCATTCCTCCCAGTGATTCGCGGCGCACTTCACTTCCACTGCCATCCCGGATTACAATCTCTACCCGGTCAGCTGAGTTGTTCAATTTAAATTGTACAGAAGCATCTTCGCCCGAAGACAAGTAAACCTGGTTGCTTAGCGC
Source organism: Halalkalibaculum sp. (assembly GCA_035269475.1). Taxonomy (GTDB): domain Bacteria; phylum Bacteroidota; class Rhodothermia; order Balneolales; family Balneolaceae; genus Halalkalibaculum. The sequence continues at coordinate 2,077 of DATFJD010000168.1, read as the reverse complement.
TTTTACCTGCTTACCGGTGAGTGAGGCCGCCATTGAGTTGGTTAGGCTGGCACTCATCATATCCTGTGTTGACTGAAGTGATTTCAGGCCGCTATTTACATTGATCAGCTGCTCAACTGAGTTGAACTGTGCCAGCTGGGATGCAAATTTAGCCCCGTCCATTGGATTTATGGGGTCCTGATTCTGCATCTGTGCGACCAATAGTTGCAGGAATTCCTGCTGCCCCAAGTCGTCCTTCTTTCCGGTTTTATCTGTTCCGCCCCGGTTGAACGCAGCAGAAGTCATTGAATTTATATTGCTTATATCCATAATTTATTTATCCTGTTATGCTGTCCATTCCATCCGGTTATAACCAAATTTCCTGACGGTTTTTGTGAGAACCTGATTTGCTGATTTTTCTGAATTTTGTTGGTCACCGGACCCTGCAAGGCCCTTTCGAATTTGCTGAGAAGAAGAGGAAGACTCACCAAAAAACCCGGACATCTCATCGTCCGGTTGTTGATCAAATTGCAGATCCACTTCCAAACCGCACTCCTGTTCGAGGTGTTGCCGGATCTCATGCTGATACTGCTGCAGCAAGCGCCCCAGCTCGCTATGTGAGGAACCTATTTTTAACTGTAAAACTCCATCGTTCTGACGGGCGGATAGGTTTATGTTTTTGCCATCCTCAAGTACAAAATTGTGCTTTTGCCATGTTTCGGAAGTTGCCTTCCCGCCGCCTACTGCTTTAAGTACCCCCTGTGCAAAACCGGAGACCATGTCTCTGCGCGCCGACAGGTTGGAAATCGGAATCTGTCCAAGCCTCATAAAATTCAGGTATTGTTCCGATCCTTTTTTATCACTGCTCTCAAAGACTTCAGCCGTGTGATCCTTCCATAAAAGCTGGTTCATCTCGGCCTGCTGATCCGACACCGCCGTACCCTCTGCATTTTGGAATCCAATTGGAGGCACGCTTTTAAAATTTTCATTGTTTGTCAGTGAAGCTCTGCCTGCCGAACTTAATTCAATCCTGCCTTCTGAACTTTCACCGTGATTGGCAAAAGAAGCAAAGTGCTTTCTGTACCGCTCTTCACGCAGCTGCTCCACTTTGACACTGCTGATCTCCGCACCCTTTTCAAGCGGATCAGCGACCTTTTTGTTCATGAAGACCCCGTTAAAGAGTTTCTTCTGCTCATTGAGGGGTTCTTGATCGGCTTCTGTTAAAACCGGTTTAGAAGTACCTTCCTGTCCGGAGGCGTGCTTAAAGGCCAATCCTTCCTTATTATTAATTACATTTACCGAACGGGGGACTATATTTTCTTTCTCTTTAGCCTGTTCGGCTGAAACAGTTTTCAAATTCTGAGTCTTATTGGCTTCGTTCTCATCTGGTATAAGTCCGGACTCTCCTTTAGAAAGCGATACTTCCTCCGCTTTTATTTCCGGAGGATTAGTAACAGTCTTCTCATTAACCGGATTTCCTGCATCTTTACTAACTTCAGAACCGGCCAAATTTGTCTTTGGATCTACATTTTCAAAACTGATGCCGGATTTCGAATCGCCGGCCATATCTCCCGGATTAGCGATTTTGCCGGCACTGTCGGAATTAAGTGATGCAGCAACTTCCGAATTTTCGATACCGGAAGCGGATCCCTGCTGTATATCGGGCAACGTTTTCTCTTCTGGTTCAGGAGCTGCTTCTGAATCTATTTCTTTCACTATGGCCCGGGAACTGCTTTCCCTGCTCCCTTCATTACTAAGGTCTTTACTCTGTACCGGAGCCGGATTTCCTTCGCCTTTTACAACTGTAACTGCTTCCCCATTTTCTCCTTCTGCGGGGGCAGAGTCATCCGTATTTTCCTGATCTTTTATTTTAACAGGAGCTATAGTATCAATGGATGCTTTTTCACCCTCTGCCTTTTGTAATGCTTCACCGGCTGAATCTATTTTTTCTCCATTTTTAACTTCTGTCAGGGCAGGGCCGCCTTCTCCTTCAGGCGATTCTTCAGCCTGCATAGACTGAAAAAGCATTCCAAAAAGTCCCTTCTGTTGCCCTTCCTCAGCATTTACTCCTTTGGCTAATGTTTTACCAGCTAAATTG
>DATFJD010000167.1:0-6318 GCA_035269475.1 Halalkalibaculum sp. | reverse complement strand
ATTGCCGGTATATAATGCATAGAACCTGGGCTTGAGTTGACGGAATTCATCGAGAATAGGGTCCAGCCTGCTTAAATCTTCCATACAATGCCCCCGGTAAACCCGTTCCCTGACAGATCGCAGCCTGAGCGCTTCCGCCGGTTCTGCATATGGACTGGAGACGAGGCCTACCAAGTCAAAATCGTAAGGTACCGATACAAATGCCTTTTTATGATCCAGAAATAGAATTTTCATGTTATGCTGAAACTGAACCGACCAGTCCGTATTGCCGATCAGGTAAGCAAAAACACTCATTCTCAGGAACGACTCCTCATCGATGCTTTCAGGCCTCAGGTTATTCCGATCGTATAAGGTGCCCCCTTTCCGTGCCGCCAGCAAATCCTGATCCTCAATCAGGAAAGCATATACGGGATCCGTTAACTCATTCTTTTCGATATTGTGATAAGCAAAACGGGCCAGCCGCACCCTGAAACTGTAATCCGTGATCAAATTATATATCTTATAGGCAAGGTATTCGCGAAGCACATACTTCTCACCCTGGCAGGGTACAACCAGTTTCAGTTCTCTTTGTCCGGCAAAAAGCGAAGTGTCAGGGGCTTCGTGCTTCTTAAAATTAAATTTGAGAGGGGGCTTATCGCAATTCTCCTCCAGCCGGCGAAAATTACCGCGAACCCGAACCCTTAGGTCGAGGGTTTCTTCCATCGAACCTTGCTCCCTGTAGTGCAGCTTCATCAGGTGGTAAGAAGGATCTTCACCCCGGTCATTTATCAGTTCACCGACCTTGCCTTCCAGCCTTAGCTCGATGATCTCATCGCTGCCAAAAAGATCAGGTAGGTTGTCTTGCCGGTAATCAGCCTGAGCAACTGTAGAAACCGAAACGCAAGCAAACAAAACGAAAATACATAAAGCCAACTTAGAGTGGCTGAATCTTAAACCTGGAAAATATTTTCGTCTGAATAAATACATAGGTTTAGCGATAAACAGGTATAATATAAGTTTAATTTATTTTTGGGGTTGATCAAAGCGGTTATGAGAAAATATACGCCATCAACCCTCCAAGGGTTTGGCTTTTTTGGGGGGGATAAATTCAATTACCGAAAATTAAGTGAAGCTTCTCCTGATTTATCTTTAAGTGTAAATCTTTAAAGGCTTCAATTCCTCCAAACAAATCAAGCCCTTCTCTTATTTCAACATTTGTACTTTTGTTAAGTATATAGGCAAGATAACTGCTGTATAGCCAGTCTCCCGAACTGTCTACAAATCCATGATAAACAGGATTATTGTGGATGTAGACCATGAGCCTGGCAAAATACTTTTCTGAGTTTATCAGTTTTCTCCTGAAATTTGGTATAAAAAGACTTCCTTTCCGATTGAATTTATTGTTGTAGGCTTGAGTATACCCATTAAACAAATTACCGAATTGCCGACTTATACAATTACTAAACCCTCCAAGGGTTTGGAACCCTTGGAGGGTTATGTTGAAAAAAATTTCCTGAAGCCTTAAGTAAGACTCCCAATCAAAGCATCCCTTACAAATTTATTTTATACTTACATTTTTATGATTTATAGATAACCGGCTATCACGACAGTCGAGAGCAAATAATTTATGGCATGACTCTTCGTTCTGCCCATGAATGACAAAGACCAAACCGGTATTAAAGCTTAGCAACACCATGAAACACTTCTGTTTACTCCTTACATGCCTGTTCACCCTATCCCTGATTTTTCAAAGCAGCCCTGCCCAAGCGCAGAACCAAGGCGCCAATACCCTCATTCTGGCCGGTTATAAAGCCGTGCCGAAGGTACAGACCTCAGCTACCGGTACGGTCGACGTCTCACTTAAGGGCGACAGCCTCAGCGTGCAAGGCTCTTTCTCCAATCTTTCCAGCTATTATTTTGGCTCTGCCATCTTCTATGGCGAAAAAGGCGAACAGGGCAATCAAATTATTGATCTAAACCCGACGATCGATGACAAAAGGACGAGTGGCACTTTCGAAAAATCAAAAAATACCTTCAAGTTAACCGAAGGACAGATCGAAGCCTTATCAAACGGCAACCTGTACATTAGCATCATGTCTTTCGACCACCAGCGCGGGGAATTGAGGACACAACTTCCACCGATGCTGTAATCATAAACAGCTTTTGAGCCTTTCTATCTTGGTTTCCTAGCGATATATTCACCATCAGTCACCAGCAACTATCCTCAATTATATTTTAGCCATGGATCACCAATACGTAGCAGATTTTGTCAACCTCCTCAATGCCGATGAAAATTATATTTTTAATATGACTACTGACGAGGCTGAAAAAGCCCTGGTATCCGGTGACCCTGAAAGGGTGAGGGAGATTGACGGGCAGTTTGCCTTGGTAAAAAAAGTGGACCAACAGGTATATATGGCTCGCTCCATCGGCAGGCCCATGCGTTATTTTCTAGCCAAGCGTGAAGCCGGACCGATGCTGATTGTCGCCGAACGCATGGACGAAATTTATAATCACCTGAAAAAACTGGATCTTCACGATCAGTTTCATCCCTCCTATACACGAATGGTACCGGCTCATCATGTTGTCCGGGTCGACGTAATCGGCTGCCCGGACCCAAACCCGGTCTACACACGTTTCTTTGATCCGAAACAGAACGGGCTTAATGACGATCTGGATGAAATCGGACGCGCCTATATTGGCGCTTTGGCCATTGAGTGCAAGAAGTGGCTTCAAACTATTCCTGATAAGGAACCAATAGGCGTTCTCTTTTCAGGCGGTATCGACAGCGGTTCGGTCTTCCTGGTTCTCTATCATCTCATGCTTGAAATGGGTATGAGTCCGCAACGCCTCAAGGCGTTCACGCTTTCTGTTAATGACGGCCCCGACGCCGGTCAGGCTCATGATTTCCTGGACCGGCTTGACCTTTCCCTCTTTCTTGAAACCATTGACGTGGATGAAAGCGAAATTGACTATAAAGAAGCCATTAAAGTGATAGAAGACTATAAAGCTTTGGATGTTGAAGCTGCGAGCATGACGCTGGCTCTCTGCAAACACCTGCGTGAGCGCTACCCCGACTGGAAGTACCTGGCTGACGGGGATGGCGGTGATGAAAATTTGAAGGACTACCCTATTGAAGATAATCCGGAGCTGACCATAAGAAGCGTGCTTAACAACCCGATGCTTTATCATGAAGGATGGGGGGTCGACAAAATCAAACACTCCCTGACTTACTCAGGGGGACAGAGCCGCGGCCATGTGCGTACCTACGCCCCGGAAAAGAAATTTGGCTTTAAAGGTTTCAGTCCCTACTCCCTGCCCAATGTTATAGAAGTATCGGAAGCGATCCCATTTATCAAGCTCACCGACTGGGATCATAACGAGCTGTATGCTTTGAAAGGAGAGATTGTTCAGCGGGGCGTCAAGGCCATTACCGGTTTTGATATGCCTGTTTATCCCAAGCGCCGGTTTCAGCATGGAGCAGTAAGCAAGGGAGATATCAGCAACCTTTTCGCTGATAATGAAATGGAATACCGCACTTATTTCGCTTCCCTATATGCCTGATGACCGTGAAATACTGGACCTGCGACCCGCGAAAAAGAAACTCGATCCATACAAACCCTACAACTACCTGCATGAAAGGGAGGTCGATGACCGGGGCGTACAGAGAAAAGTCAATACGTTGTTTCTAGCCAATAGTGAGTGTCCCTTTAAATGCACTATGTGCGACCTTTGGAAGCATACGCTGGATAGGCCCACTCCTGAAGGTGCCATTCCTGAGCAGATTGCCTTTGCCCTGAACCGCCTCCCGGAGGCATCTGTGGTAAAATTGTATAATAACGGCAATTTTTTTGATACAAAGGCCATCCCCGCAGCTGACTATCCCGTAATCGCCCGACTGCTTCGGGGATATGACCGGGTAATCGTTGAAAATCATCCCAAACTGTGCAATGAGCGCTGTTTAGAGTTCAACACAATGCTGGATGGCAAGCTGGAAATTGCGCTGGGATTGGAAACCATCCACCCTGAAGTGCTGCCCAAACTAAATAAGCAAATTACCGTAGAAAACTTTAGTGAGGCCGTATCTTTTCTCAGCGCGAATGACATTGCCACAAGAGCTTTTATTCTGCTAAATCCCCCCTACCTGACCAATGCCCGTGAGAATATAGAATGGACGGTCAAATCAGTCGAATTTGCCTTTGAAGCCGGCGTTGGTACCTGCTCTATTATCCCCACCCGTGCCGGGAACGGGATCATGGACAAACTGAAAAGAGACGGTAGCTTTATACCCCCAACTTTGCAGGCTTTGGAAACATCTTTTGAACAATCACTGGAATTAGAAAAGGGACGAGTATTTGCCGACCTCTGGGATCTCAAGCACTTTTCAAACTGCGATCGCTGTTTTGAAGAACGCAAATCCCGCCTTGAAGAGATGAACCTGAGCCAGGAAATCCAACCACCGGTTCAATGCCCGGGTCCCTGCAACGAGGGCAGAAACTGACAGCTATGAAAGAAACACTATCCTGCGATGTTGTCATAATCGGGTCCGGGTTCTCGGGCACGCTCACAGCTTTGTGTTTGCATCAGTCAGGCTTAAAAGTTTGCCTGCTGGAAAAAGAACAGCATCCACGATTTGCAATCGGTGAATCCTCTACCCCCATTGCAGATATGATTCTTCGAAGCATTTCGAAAACCTATGACCTTCCCTGGCTGCGTCACTTTTCACGGTATGGCAGCTGGCAGGAACATTACCCTGAGATTACCTGCGGACTCAAGCGCGGATTCAGCTACTTCAAGCACGAGCCACACAAGGTATTTTCAACCAGTAGCACCCATGACAGCGAGTTACTGGTAGCTGCCAGCAGCAGCGACCGCCAGTCAGACACCAACTGGCTGCGTTCGGAATTCGATGCCTTTTTGGTTGAAAAGCTGGGAGACTATAAAATCTCCTATTTTGACCAAACTGAAATTACGTCCGCCAAGCAAGTTCAAGGAGGAGAGTGGAAAATAGCGGCGGATAGAGATAAAAAGCGACTGGAAATTCAGGCCGGCTTTTTGATTGATGCCACAGGAGGCCCGCATTTTCTCAACAGGTTCCTGGATATCGAATCCACAACCGGTGGTTTTGAGACCAATTCCAGGGCCGTATTTTCTCATTTTGAAAATGTAAAACCTTGGAAAGTCTATCTGGATGAGAACAACATTCCCACGACCGATTACCCCTACCATCCGGATTACTCGGCCTTGCATCACCTGCTTCAGGAAGGCTGGGTTTGGATGCTTCGATTCAATAATGAGTGCACAAGCGCCGGACTGCTTCTAAATTTAAATTCTGCTAAAAATTTTCCAACAGACCCTTATGAAACCTGGAGCAGTGTTATCGAGCGTTACCCCTCGCTTAAGAATGTTTTTGAAAATGCCGGGCAGGCCGCTACACCGGGAGACATGCTTCAAACCGGAAGACTGCAGCGCCGCTTAAAAAGCATAACCGGTCAGGGGTGGGCAGCCTTACCCCATACTGCCGGGTTCATTGATCCCATGCACAGCACCGGAATTGCTCACACGCTCAGCGGAGTAGAAAAACTGGTAACACTGCTGGTTGATTCGTTGCATGACAAGGTAAGCCTGAAGGGTAACCTGAAAGCCTATGAGCAATCCGTATTGACCGAACTGAAATTCATCGATCTGCTGGTTGCAGGAAGCTACGAATCCCTAACCGATTTTGAGCTTTTCAGCACCTATACTATGCTCTATTTTATTTCGGCCATAAGCTACGAACAGCGCAGACTGAGAGGTGAAATTCCATCCCACTTTTTGTGTGCAAACCACCAGGATCTCTCCGAAATTGTAACTAAAAGCTATACTGAATTAAAGAAACTTACGGCTGAAAGAAGCTCAAGAGACCAGGTTTTTGATTTTAAGAAAAGGGTAAAATCAAGGATAGAACCATTCAACAGCGCCGGTTTACTAAATCCCGAATCGAATAATATGTACCGCCATACGGCCGTAGAATTTTAACGGCACTCATCAGCTTTTCAGGCCTTGGCTTTTACTTTCGTACCCATGGGAATTTTTTCAATCACTTCCAGGGCCGGGCTGGGATCTCCCATTATATAGAAATGAAGTCCCGGCACTCCCCCCTCCAGCAGTTCGGTGCACTGTTTGGCGCTCCACTCAATACCGATTTCACGAGCCTGATTTGGATTCTTGTGAACCGCGTCAGACAACTCTTCGGGAAGATTGAGGTGGAAATATTTTGGCAAAAAGTTCAGGTGCCGCTCTACAGTTAAAACTTTTAATCCGGGTACGATGGGACATTCAATACCGGCGGCACGGCAC
>DATFJD010000166.1:0-5042 GCA_035269475.1 Halalkalibaculum sp. | reverse complement strand
GGCCTTGAAGATTTCAGTACGGCACTGAACCTGGTCTTAAAAGGAGAGGGGAGCGGTACGGGCCCGGGGAATCTCAGAATGAGTACAAAGATTGCCGTCGATTCTTCGGTGGTAAACAATGAGCGCATTCAGCGGCTGCAGGCTGATATCGGGTTGAAAGATTCGGTTGCGACTATTTCTAATGCGAGTTTGCAGAGTACTATTGCGGAGGGATCTTTCGATGCGCGGCTGCATTTGTACAATTGGTACGATATAGCTAATGAGTTGAACCTGGACCTGGCGTTGAAAGACCTGCAGTCACTGGCCCCGCTGGCAGGCGCCGAAAGCTTGCAGGCCGAGGGGTCTGTGACCGGCAAGCTGGTTCCTGCGAAACCCGGCGATCTCAAATTCACCGGCAGTATAGCCCTCAGCAACCTAAAATATGATGAGCTGTTTGCTTCAACCGGCGCAAGCGGTAACGTAGAACTACAGCTGAAACAGGAGCTTGAATATTCCGCTGACCTTGCATTAGATTCTCCCATATTTTCAACGGTGCAGCTGCAGGATTTGAAAGTAAACACCACGGGAAGAGTTATAGAAGAGGATATAGAAGGTGCTTTCAGCCTTAACTTTACCGGGCCGGAAGAGAGTGAGCTTATTCATGCCGGCGAGTACCGCATTTCAGCTGACAGCATCGAAGTAGGAACAGACCGGCTGGATGTGTCCGGTTCCCAGGGTACGCTTTCGCTGCAGCAGCCATTTGATGTAAAGGTTATTGACCGCTCGGTTCGTATGGATACCCTTCGGCTCTCTTCGGCAGACGGGGCAATGCTTGAGCTGGCGGTTCCCTATGCCGACTCAGTTAGGCAACGGGGATATTTGCGGGGCAGGAACCTCAATATGTCGGTTATTCAGAATACACTGCTGGGCGAGACTTATTTCGACGGAGTGCTTACAGGAAACCTGGCGGTCGCGAATTCAGATACCAGCCTGGAAGCCACCGGCCGGCTCTCATTTTCTCAGGTGAAATACCGGGAAACCTCCCTCGATTCACTTAATATGGATTTGGAACTGGCTGATATGCAGCTGAAAAGCCGGATATCGGTAGCGGATGAGGGGGATGAACTGCTTGCCGGAAGCTTGAACATACCTTTCCGGCCGGGTGATCCGCAGCAGTTTGAAGAGTCGTTTTTTGAAGAACGGGTGGAAGGTTCATTGAGGGTGAAGCGCCTGGCGCTGAATCGTTTTAAAAACCTGATGAATGATATGGGAATGGCAGAAACGGAAGGTATCCTCCGGGTTCAGGCCGATCTCAGTGGAACAGCCGGCACACCGGAGTTCAGGGCTGAACTGTCTTTAGACAGTGCTCTGGTTTCCGGTGTTAAGATAGACTCCATCACTGCCGGCCTTCGCTACCTGCATCAATCCTCAACCCTTTCGATGAACGCTACCGTAAACACCCTGAAGCAGAAAGTGGCTGATATTGATGCTGAGGTACCCTTATCTGTTGACTTGAAACAGGGTAAGGTATCCCTGCCGGGAGAGCAGGACAGTATCAATGTAAACCTGGTGACCAATAATTTTAACCTGGCAGCGGTTAATGATTTTGTTGACCGCGACGTTATCAGAAATATCAAAGGAAAGCTTAACGGGAGCGTACGGGTTACCGGAACTCCGGACGATCTGGTTACAAAGGGCATGCTCAACGTTACGGAAAGCTCGCTTCGGGTCGTCGAAACGGGCGTGACCATTGATGGCATTAAGGCCGGCCTTGCATTTGAACCCGACCTGATTACGCTGACAGAGTTTTCGGCGCGCAGCGGAAGCGGATCCATGAATATGAACGGCAGCCTTGCATTCGAAGAGCTGATTCCGGGGGATATAAACCTGTCGCTACGTGCCAGAAATTTCAAAGTGGCCAATACCTCCGAATACAATGCGGCTGTTGATCTGAATACGAAGGTAACCGGTTCGTTCACCCGTCCGGATGTGAGCGGCAAACTTACCGTCCTGAACGGGTTCGTGCAGCTGGATAACTTTGGGGAAAAATCAGTGGAAACCATTCAGCTTGATTCCACTGAGCAAACCGATTATACGGTAGGCATATACGATTCCTTGTCAATGGACATGGATATATCCTTCAACCGGCGCTTCTTCATTCGCAATCAGCGATACCTGGAGATGGAAGTTGAACTTGACGGATCCGTGGATATGCTGAAGGATGCCGGCAGCGATCTGCAGATGTTTGGCAGCTTGGAAGCGGTAAACGGGTATGCACGTCCCTTGGGCAAGCGTTTTGAACTTGAGGAGGGAATTGTAACTTTTTCAGGCGACCCTGCGAATCCCAACCTGAATATACGTACCATTTTCGAACCCCCGCAGCCCGAGGAAGAGGTGAAGATATGGTACATCATTGAAGGCAGTGTTGAAGAGCCGCAATTCAAATATGAAAGCTCCCCTCCGATGGAACTGGAAGATATACTATGCTATACCCTGTTCGGACAGCCCTGCTTCGCGCTGGAATCGTGGAAACAGGCCATCGCTTCTACAGGGTCTAACACAGGGGCTACCGGGCTCGCCTTGGAATTATTTGCAGACCGCATTGAAACGCTGGCCTCACAAAGTTTGGGTATTGATGTGGTGAAGATAGAAAATACGACCGTAGGCGGCGAGGCGGGCACCTCCATAACAACCGGCTGGTATATTAATCCGAAGGTGTTTTTTGCCATTCAGAATGTGATCAGCGGTTCTTCTCCCGACACCAGTTTCCTGCTGGAATATATGCTCCTGGAAAACTTGAAGCTTATTATCTCCCAGGGTAATGATGCCCGGCAGGGGGTAGACATTAAATGGAATTATGATTATTAGGCGTATTTCGTATAAGGTATTGCGTATCTTAGGTTGTTAATATAATTGGATTTTTAGTATGAGATATAAAGAATGGACAACTAAGATACCTGAGGAGATCACTAATGATGCTTTATGGAGGATGAATGTATACAGGTATGCTTTATTTTTGGCTGATGTAGCTTGGAATGATGTTAATAAGCTGTCAAAAAATAAGTTGTTGATTTCTTCATGTGATCAGCTTTATCGATCGGCTGGGTCGGTAAGTGCAAATATTTCGGAAGGTTATTCAAGGCGATCTAATCTTGACCAAGCCAGGTTTTATGAATATGCCTTGGGTTCGGCAAGGGAATGCAGGGGTTGGTATTTCAAAGTCCGCCACAAGATGAATAAACAAATTCTTGATTCCAGGCTTGAATTGATAACTGAAATTATAAAAATGTTACTTTATATAGTTCCAAATCAGAGAGGATCTAAGATTAGTGAACCTGAGGTAACCTATTTAAATAACGAAAATCCAAACAGCTTGATAATTGAAGAAATGAATATCCATTCAATAGCATAGAACTCAAAAGAATATTGAATTAGGCAATATACGATACGAAATACGCAGTACGATTTATTCAATCTTAAGCATTAAATATTACATTTAATCAACCATGTACACTCAAAAAGACAAAGAACTATCAAGGAAAATTCTCAACTTCAGTTGCGAACTGGAAGAAGGTCAGAATGTAATGCTGCAGCTTACCGGCCTCAACGGTATCGAGCTGATGCGCGCTTTGGTTGAAACGGCCCGGGAGATGAAGGTGCACCCATTTGTGCAGATAAACGATACGGACATACAGCGCATGCTCGTTGAGAAAGGTGATGAGGATTTTTGGAAAAGGCAGGCTGAGGACGACCAGCTTCCCCTGATGAAGCAGATGGATGCTTTTGTGGGCATACGCGCGTCGCAGAATATTTATGAACAGGCGGAGGCGAGCAAACAGGCAAATGACGCCTATTCTAATGAGTTTTTGAAGCCCGTGCATTTCCAGGAGCGGGTAAACAATACAAACTGGGTGGTACTTCGCTATCCGTCACCGGCTTTTGCGATGAATGCCAAGATGCCAACGGAAAAATTCAAGGAGTTCTACTACAAGGCCTGCCTGCTGGATTACAGTCAGCTTGCAGAGGCCATGAAGCCGCTGGAAGAACGACTGCGTGAAACGGATATGATTCAGCTGAAAGGCGAGGGCACGGATATTCAGTTTTCAGTAAAAGGTCAGAACTGGATTCCCTGCTTCGGCAAGCGCAATATACCCGATGGAGAGCTGTTCTCTTCTCCCATTCTCTCTTCGGTCGACGGGCACATTACCTATACCTCTTCGGTCTACCAGGGCAAGCCCTTTGACTATGTGAAACTGGAGGTGCGCGACGGGGTAGTGGTAGATTTTGACTCCTCGAACAACGAGCAGCTGGAGGAGATACTCGATACCGATGCCGGTGCGCGTCAGTTCGGCGAGTTCAGCTTTGGCCTCAATCCGATCATCGAAAAGCCCATGCATGATATTCTCTTTGATGAGAAGATTTACGGCTCGAACCACCTCACCCTGGGCAATGATTACGAAATAGCCCCGAATGGCAATGAGAGCAATATCCACTGGGACCTGGTGTGCATTGGGGCGGATGTTTACCTGGATGGAGAAAAGATTCGGGAAGGCCGCAAATTTATTGTGGATGACTTGAAAGGATTGAATCCCGAGAATTTGCTTAGCTAGCCGGTTTGCGGGAAGCAGAGCTTCCTGATGCCATACATAGCAGAGCTATGGATGGAGTCGAGTGTGGAGCTATGAATTGAGATTAGTGAAGTGGTTCCAAATCGAGTTTTATCACTCAGAACCTGCATCCCAAGCTCCGCTTCCCTTCCTCATGGCTCAAACAATGTAACCGGTATCAATCCCTGCATGCCTGCATAATTACGCGCCGAAGAATACCGCCAGTCTTCAGGCCGGTCAACGTAACCTCGTTTTACCGGGTTGTAAAGTATATAATTGATTTTCTGCATCATCACACTGTTATTGAAAACCTGTTTTGGGTGAAAACTCTCCTGCCAAACCTGGTATGTACTTTCTATTTTGTGGTTGAGCTTAGCTGATGCCAGCTGTTTCAAAAACCATCTTCTGTTCCTTTCAGAAAACCTATCTATAGTTTCCCTGGCAGTAAATGACTTA
>DATFJD010000165.1:0-11727 GCA_035269475.1 Halalkalibaculum sp. | reverse complement strand
TGCTGATGAACGGCATCCGCTCCGTTAAATTCATCGCCCGCCCCTGTTCCACCACCGACGGTTTCGTAATAGCCAAAATGGTCATTGCCAAAAAGCACATTATTCATTGAACCATAGCTGCAGGCGCTCAGCCCAAACGCTTTCAGCAGCGTATCGGTCAGGCGCTGGCTCGTTTCGATATTACCGCCAACCACGGCCGGGCAATCCGCTGGATCATCAGGAAAAACCGGGTTCAGCATACATTCTGGCAGAATCAAATCGACCGGCTCAAGAAGTCCGTCATTCAGCGGCAGCGGCTCGTCGATCATCAGCCTGAGGATATAGATCACCACGCTGGTCACGATTGACGGATTTGCATTCAGGTTACCATCATTAACGGCCGAGGTTCCTCTGAAGTCGATGCTCATCGAACCATCGGTCACCGTACACTTTACGGCCAGTGTTGAGCCGTCATCAAGTGTTTCCTTCGCACTGTACTCACCATTTGTAAGTTCATTCAGAGTCAGGCGCATCCTGTCTGATGCATACTCTTTCAGGTCGCCCATGTATTTTTTGACCTCTCCCACACCAAATTCACTGGCCATCGATTTTAACTTTTCAGCTCCCCGATGATTGGCAGAAACGGCAGATTGGAGATCTGCCATGTTTTCGTCGATTGAACGAGTTGGCCATTCGGCATCGGTCAGCAGCTGTTTGATGGCGCCCCATCGGAAATCACCTTTGCGGGCCAGGAATGTGGGTGGAATCACAACACCTTCTTCTGACAATTTTGTAGCATTCGGCGGCATCGATCCGGGTCGTTTTCCGCCTATTTCGGCATGATGCGCCCGGCTGGCGACAAACCCGATCCGCTCTCCGTCTACAAAAACAGGTGTGATGACGGTTACATCAGGGAGATGTGATCCGCCAAAGGCCGGGTGGTTTGTTACGATGATGTCGCCTTCTTCGAAGTCATTACTCAACCCTCCAAGGGTTGCGAACCCTTGGAGGGTTTTCTCATTTTTATTCCAATTGATAATCGTCCTCACACACGTTCCCATCGCCCCGAGATGAACCGGTATATGAGGTGCATTTACCACGAGATATCCATCACGATCAAGCAGAGCGCAGGAAAAATCGAGCCGCTCCTTTACGTTCACCGACATCGATGTTTTTCTCAACACCTCGCCCATTTCCTCTGCTACAGAGGCGAACCGGTTGGTGTAAAGCTGAAGATTTACTTCTTCTGATCGGTCGGCTTTGATTGATACTTCAGACTCCAGATTTGTTCGTTTGAACAGCCAGGTTCCATCCTCCAAAAGTTCTCCTGTCCACCCTGGTTCCACAACCGTGGTGCTATGTGCATCAAGAACAAGGGCCGGACCGGTCAATGAAGCACCCGTTTTTAAATCTGACCGATTGTAAACTGCCGCTTCTTCCTCTCTATTTGAGGTGATAAAGATCGTGCTTTCGTTACTGCCTGGCTGATAGCTGGTTAATTTCTCTTTTGTCGACCCTCCTGCATTATAATGAGATTCAGGCTTACTCTCCGAAACACGCACCCGAAGCACTTCCACTTCAATCTCCCTCTCCTCTATCCAGTGCCCGTATGATTGCCTGTAAACTTCTTCAAATCTGTCTGAAATATTCAAACCCTCCGACCAATCGATGGCCACTGAACTATCCTGTCCCTGAAATCGCAAAAATAGCTGCTTTTGTCCCGCTCCGGTCTGTGCATCGTCTACGCCTTGCTCATTCAGACCTATTCGGGCTGATCTCTCAAGTTTATTGAACTCTTCATTTAAAGATCGTTCTACATCATTGAGCGGCTTTAGGATCTGCAGGCTTTCTATCTGCTCGAGCGTTGCCTGCTGCAGGCCATATGCGCTGAGAAGTCCTGCATCAGCCGGCACAAGTACGGTCGCAATGTTCAGTTTTTCAGCAATAGCAGTGGCATGCTGAGCACCGGCTCCGCCAAATGCGACCAGGGAATAGTCAATCGGATCAAACCCTTTTTGCGTAGAAATCTTTTCGATTGCCTGGGCCATTCGCTCATTGGCAATATCCAGAAAACCCGACAGAATCTGGTTCCGGCTTAGTTCTTCGTCCCGGTTTTCATTCACCTTTTTTTGCAGTTCTTCGAACCGCATATCGGCAGCTTCACGATCAATGGAGATATGAAAGTTCGCCCTGTTCAGTCGACCCGACAGCAGATTCACATCGGTAATGGTCAGGGGGCCGCCTCGACCATAACACGCCGGACCGGGATCAGCACCGGCACTTTCCGGACCCACCGTGAGGCTGCGGCCATCGAAGCCGCAAATGGATCCGCCTCCTGCTGCAACCGTCTCGATATCCACTGCAGGAGCAGCAAGAGATGCATCAGCTACGGTGTGTTCATACACGTAATCAATTGAACCATCATAGCGCGACACATCGCTGCTCGTCCCGCCCATGTCAAAAGATATGATCCTGGTTTTTTGCCCCTCATCCAGACCTCCAAGGTTTTGCCGCGAAGCGATCCCCCGGGAGAAACCTTGGAGGTCTTTTTTAACAACTCTCTTCCCTATCGCCGCAGCTCCAATCACTCCCCCGGCCGGACCACTCAGCAGCCCATCCTTAGGCAGATAGTGATTGGCCTCCACCAGGTTACCACCGCTGCTCATAACCCTGAACGAGCTGCCGCTGATAACGTCAGCGATCCTCGAAAGATACCGCTCCATAATGGGGGTCAGATATGCATTGACGTCGGCAGTAACAGCCCGCGGCACAATCTTAATCTCGGGACTCAGGTCAGACGAGCATGAGACATATCTGAATCCCATATCCAGAAGTATCTTTTCAATCACTTTTTCATGGCTGTTGTTTTTATAGCTGTTCATCAGGCAGATCGCCACGGCCTCAACATCATCTTTTATTGGCTTGATGCAGTCTTCAAGATGCTTTTTGTCCAGATCTTTGATGATTTCTCCATCAGCATCTACCCTTTCCCGAGCCTCGATAATCTGAGAATAGAACGGGTCCGATTTCTGAATATCCAGCGAGAAAAGATCGGGACGCTGCTGGTTTTTAATCTTCAGCAGGTCACCAAACCCTTCTGTGATGATAAACAGTGTCTTAGCACCTTTTCTCTCGAGAAGAGCATTCGTGCCTTTTGTTGTAGACAGCCGAAATTCGAGCGGAGGAAAAAAATTATCGGGTGCCGTACGTGTAACCATCCGGGCAGCCAGAATCGGAGCTTCCTCACCGCTCTTGATCTCAAACGCATGAGACTCCTTTCCCGACAGATTAATCTCACGATCCAAGATTATTTGTGATGCAGATGCATCAAAATCCTGGATCTTAAACGATTCTCCTGGATGGTTAAGCAGCGTAAAGTCACAACCCTTAAAAAACCCATCCGGCAGACTCTCACTTAAAACCACCGTCACCCTATCAGATATCAATCCAGGTCCCCCTTCAGCAGTTCCCCGAACCGCGCTGCTGCTCAGTACCTTTCGCCGATGAATATTTCCATCAGGATCATACGCGATGCAGTCTGTAAACGTCCCGCCAGTATCGATGTAGAGCTTCCATGGAGTACACTCCCTGCGGGGACAGGATGATGCAGAATGATCTGTTTTATTCATAAACCAGTTGTCAAAAAATCAGATTAGCCAAAAGATGGCAGATTCACCCGTGAAAGGAAAGGCAGGAGTGGAAATGATTGGGTTAAAATATAATCTAACCTGACGAGGCGAGATCAATGAAAAATTTTGTTTAATACCATTATGGATCTCTGATCTGACAAATCGGAAATCGTTTATTCGTTTAGAGCTAAATCAAAATTATCGGACACAACTCTTGACGTAGTGATTCTTGAGATTTTCGATTTCTGAATTCACATCTGACATAACTCCCATCCCGCGGAGGGGACAGAAGCAGCCGCGTCCAGCGGATCTTCAGGGGTGGTTCCCGTGGTTTGATGGATTACCAGACCCTAAATACCCACCTCTGAGCAGTCGCTATACGCTTTGTGCTCTGTCTCCTCCCGAGAGGAAAGTTCTGGATTCCAGGTATTTCGTCATTTTCCAAATGGAGGATATGGAGCAGAGACACAAATAAATGGGTACAACGAATAGATATTGATAGAATCGATTTTATTTTTATATGTTTAACTTAATGTTCAGTTAGTTATTAAAAAACAGAGGGTTAATGCCTACATATAAAACCATTAAGATATTTTCATCACTCCTGCTCTTCACTCTCTTATCCGGCTTAGCGATTACTCATGCACAGTCCCAGAATTCTGACTCATATCCCGTTGGCAATCCGCTTGGTTTAATCTCAGAAGGTGATTTTCAGCCGATCTCTTCAAATGTGAATGTTTACGGTGCCATTCATACAGCAGAAAGCTGTATTTATGATACTGAACGGGATCTGATTGTGGTGCCGAGCATGGCTTCACGACAAAATATTGAGCAAAATAACGCCTGGGTTTCTCTTATAAATACGGATGGAACCCTTCACACCACAAAATGGATCGGCGTTCAGAATCCTGGTCAGCGCAGCGCCCTTTCGCCGCCGCTGGTTCTGAATGATCCGCTGGGAAGTGAAATCGCAGATGGCATTCTTTACTTTGCCGATCGAGATGGCGGTACCAGCGATAGCGATCCAACCGTTGCTGTTATCCGGCGATTTGACCTGGAAACAGGCACACCCCTTGACGATATCCGGATCGAAAACTCTCCATGGATTAATGATATCACCGTTGCTGACGACGGAACCATATACACGACACAATCAGGTGATATCGGTCCCGATGCAAGTTCAGAGTCCTGGCGCATATGGGAAATTACGCCCGACGGTAAGATATCGGTTTTTTCTGTGGGCGAACCTATTAATGTTCCGAACGGCATCGCTATCGACCCTGACGGAAATATCGTTGTTGTAAATTTTGGCAACCAGGATGTGCTGACGTTTTCACCTGATGGTAACCTGATTAAAACCGAACAGGCAGTTCAGACCGGAAGCGACGGAATAGAAATCATGCCAGATGGGACCAAATATGTCAGTAGCGTCACACAGGGTGGTATTTCACGAATCAGGCCGGGTGAGTCAGCCGAACTGATCGCCGAAAACATTCCTAGTGCAGCCTCAATATGTTACGATTCAGGATCCAACCAGCTTGTTATCCCGATGACGTCACAAAGTACACTTGGATTTCTGCCTTTGGATTGATTCTTTTAATCAACCGGGTTTTTAAAACCCCGGAAGGTTATATGTACCAAAATTCCAATACATAACTTATATCCATTCATAACTCAAGACAACAACCATCATGGACATCAAACATAGCCTATCGACATCTGGTCCAGCCGGATCATACATGATTTTCCATAAGACACCACTTCTGCTAACCACTTTGTTAATGTTTACCGTTTTTCTAATTGCCGGATGTGGTAATTCTGCAAATGACGGTGAGCAAAGCCAGGCGGCAACAGACATCGTATGCGACCCCGACAATAGTGGAATTACCTTGCCGGACGGATTTTGTGCAAGCGTTGTGGTTGACAGTATTGGCCAGGCCCGCCACATCGCCATCGCGGATAATGGTGACATCTATGTGAAAACACGTAGCGAGGAAGGTGGCGTTGCTGCATTGCGTGATACAGATGGTGATTTCAAAGTGGACACAATCGAACGGTTTAGTGATATGACTCCAACTGGCTCCGGAATTCTGTGGGAAACGGGTATGAGGATTCACAACGGATATATTTATGCCTCCAATACAGAGGCAATCTACCGCTGGCCAATGCCGGAGGGTGATGCGCTGGTCCCGGAAGATGATCCCGAAATTATTGCGACCGGATTTCCTGAACAGGATTCCCATGACTCCAAGTCGATCGCCTTTGATGATAATGGCTATATGTATGTGAACGTCGGAGCCCCATCCAACGCCTGCCAGGAAAACTCACGGACAGCAGGTTCACCAGGTATTGACCCCTGCCCACAGTTGGAGCGACAGGCCGGAATCTGGAGATTTCACGCGGATTCCCTGGGTCAGACGCAGCAGGAAGATGGATTGCGTTATGCAGCTGGTATCCGAAATGTCGTGGGACTTGACTGGAACTCATCTGAAAACGCACTCTATGTGTCACAGCACGGACGGGATCAGCTCGCAACTTTGTGGCCTGATCTCTATACTCAAGAACAAAACGCCGAACTTCCAGCTGAGGAGATTTTGCGCCTGAGTGAAGGTGCCAACGCTGGATGGCCATACTGCTATTACGATCAGCAAAAGGATCAGAAAGTGCTCGCGCCTGAGTATGGCGGCGACGGAGAGGAAGTGGGACGATGTGCAGACTTTCTTGATCCTGTGACGGCATTTCCGGGCCACTGGGCACCCAATGATCTCCAATTTTACACGGGTGACCATTTCCCCGAACGCTACAGAGGCGGAGCATTCGTCGCATTTCACGGGTCATGGAATCGCGCTCCCCTGCCACAGCAAGGATACAAAGTCTCATTTATCCCGTTTGAAGATGGCGAACTTTCAAGCAGCTACGAAACCTTCGCCGACGGATTTGCCGGTGTAGACACCATCTCCGGACCCGGTGAAGCAGAATACCGCCCCATGGGACTCGCAGTCGCACCTGATGGTGCTCTCTTCATTTCCGACTCCAAAAAGGGCAAAATCTGGCGCGTGGTCTATTCGGGAGAATAGGACCTGCAAGCGTGCGTTCCGGCGGATGGCGGAAAAGCTCCTGGCAGTGTTCGGTTATTCGTTATTCGTTATTCGTTATTCGTTATTCGTTATTCGTTTAAAGCTAAGTCAGAATTATCGGGCATGACAATTGATTTAGCGTTTTTCAAATTCTTGATTTCGGAATTCACGATTTTCGAATTCACGAATCCTGATCTGATACCTCTCTCCTCCTCGCACCATGCCTTTCGGCGTAGGGAGGAGAGACCGAAAGGGGTGGGTCCGCTTTACTGAATTCGCGGAATCCGGATATTTTCATCTCGTAACTCCTCTTCATAGTCATTAAAGAAATTCCCAATTTCATTAATATCAATCGCAAAGGTAATTCCATAATTCAATCGATAAGAAGATTGAGCAAATAAAGGTCCTTCATAAATCTTTCCAGATCTATACTCACCTTCTGGAGTTTCCTCTGGTGCTACATACTCTTCACGTTCTGCTGAGGCCATAGTAACTAACCCTACCCATTCGAGTCCTGAGCCGTCACTTCGGACAGCAAAAAGTGCTCCGCCACTAAAACCCCGGTTAAACGAAGCGTCCAAAATTAACCTGCTCCTGGGATTCAACAATGCCTTACTCAGCATTCCACGGGTTACCATATGAAATCCTTTGGGATATCCAACCGCATAAAACATATCCGTCCAATCCATTCGATCGGCATTTCCAGGGGGGATATGCAGAGTTTCAAGAGAGGTGTATTCCCTATCTTCTGACATATCTCTACTTAGCACAGCCAAATCCCGATCCGTATCGGTTACTATAACATCAAATAAGATGATACGATCATCGCTATACACATAGTGGTTTAATGACTCTTTTACAGATACAGAATTTACCCTCTCTTCAAGAACGGGCACGGATTCACCGGCAAACTGCCAAATTGTATCCGGAAACGAAACGATATGAGCTGCCGTAAGCAAAGCTATTTGCCCTCTCGTATTAGATATTGTTAGGGCCGTTCCTGCCGTTGAATGATTTTCCAGTTTTGAATGATCCGCTATAACTTTAAGGTCAGCGTCTCTCAAATCAGACCGTCTCGGGGGGTTCTCCTTATCAAAATAGTATGTCTGATAAACAGCCTCGTTTTGAAGTCTTTTAATTGATTTAAAACTCTCTTTTATCTGTTCCCTAATTAAGTCGGAGCCGGTAGAACTGAGATAATAATATGATTCATTTTCTTCATAGGTTATGTTTTCTGAAGTTGAACAGGCTGTAAACAGCAACACACCTATCACGATTACCATCTGCAGAGAAGGTTTGATAGTAATGGAAATAATTTCTGAATTAGACATTTATTCAACCATTTGATGAGAATACAACCTCTCTTATCATAACGATGATACATTCTGAAAGTTATTTTTGTTTCAAAAACTTAAAATTATCAACAGATTTCACCCATACCAACGGCTGAATTTCATTCCTACTTTCCCCATGATTACCTTGCAGAAATGAAACAACGGCTCCTCAATATCCTTTTCTGGTCGGTGATCTCTGCCGCATTCATTGGCCCGGGAACGGTGACGACCGCCGCGTCGGCCGGTGCGGGATATGGATATGCACTGATCTGGGCCCTTATTTTTTCCACCCTCGCATGCTACATCCTGCAGGAGGCATCCGCACGCATCACCGCAGTGAGCGGCCTGAATCTGGGTCAGGCGATGAAACAGGAGTACGGTAATTCTAAAGCAGGAAACTGGCTGATCTGGCTCGCGCTTATTGCCATTCTCAGCGGATGTGCCGCGTTTGAAGCCGGGAATATACTTGGTGCTGTGGCGGGTCTGACCCTCGTCAGCGGTTCGGTATCTGTACCGTTTATTGTAGCGGTGATTGGCATCACGGCCGGCATACTGATCTGGAACGGCACGGTTCGCCAAATTGCAAAGCTGCTGGGAGTGATCGTAGCCATTATGGGCATCTGTTTTGTGATCACCGCCATCATGATTGCCCCCTCACTTTCTGATATCTTTGCTGATGGATTTTTACCAACGATCCCAGAAGGATCTGAAATCCTTGTACTTGGGCTCATTGGCACAACCGTGGTGCCCTATAATATCTTCCTGGGATCAGGACTCAAACACGCCCAGTCGCCCGCAGAGATGAAGCTCAGCCTGGGAATTGCCATCGTGCTTGGCGGACTTATTTCAATCGCCATCCTTCTTACCGGCACCGCCATTTCCGGAAACTTTACGTTTGAAAAACTGGCCTCAACCCTATCTCAGCAGCTGGGTGGTTATGGATCCCTTCTGCTTGCCATCGGCTTGTTCGGTGCCGGACTCAGTTCTACCCTGACCGCCGCACTGGCCGCATCCATCACAGCAAAATCCCTACTTTCCGATTCTGAAGACGCATCATCATGGAGCGAAACCGGCCTAAAATTTCGATCGGTGTGGATGAGCGTGCTTGGCATCGGTCTGTTATTTGGCGTGATGGAGCTCCGGCCCGTGCCGGTCATTATCCTGGCGCAGGCGCTCAACGGCATCATTCTTCCGGTTATAGCCGTCATATTGTTTCTGCTGATGAACAACAGCAATGTACTCCCGAAGTCGCACCAAAATGGAGCCGTTCAAAATCTGCTGACCGGCGTTGTCGTCTGGCTGAGCATCCTGCTGGGTCTGACCAACCTGCTGCGGGCACTCTCCGGAGTATTTGAGTTTGCAGTTCCGGGGCAGGTTAGCCTCACAATAATTTCAGTGGTTCTGTTTTTGGTTGTGATTTTTTCTGTGGTGAAGCGGGGGGTTCGTTAATTCCCATTATTCTTTCAAATTTTCCCCAAAATAGTTGCTCCTGTAACTTTTGAACCGCCGTCAGTAACCATAAACTCCCGGCTGTGATGGCTTCCGGGCACGGTTTGCCCGCACGGTTACACTTTGAGAATATTTACGGTGCGAGCGCTCAAAGTGATATCTCCCGCGTTATGGGTAAAAAGGGCATTTAATGACTCTACCACAGCGCACGCCCTTTCAGGTTCATCGCGTCGCGGCCCCGGACGTGCATGAACCAATCTGCTGACTCACCCCCCTGCCCCTCTCTATCTCGCCCTGGCGGGACTCGTCAGAGAGGGGAGCTTCGGAATGGATGTTTAACCTAATAAGAAGCGCCGGAGGTGCGGCCATATTGTAGCCTCGGGTTTCAACCCGGGGTTTTGAGTTGAGGGCAAAATAAAATCCCGAGGCGATGGGTTGGATCATCGGAAAGATCTTTATCGAGGGATGAAGAAACCAATATTATATAAAGCCCATACAAACCTATTGCCGCGGAGCGGGTGATTTCGCAGAAGAAAATTACGCAATTGATAGGGCTCCATTTGGTGCAGGTGACTATTGGAAAAATTTTAGATATTCATATAGCAATGAAATCAACCAACACAGAAAGGAAATGATAAAAATCAAGAACAAGAGAATTTATTCAATCCCTTATTCTTTCCTCCTATTAACAGTTTTCTTTACACTACTCACCACAATCACCCTCACATCCTGCACCCAAAAACCAACAGCCCAGCACCCCATCAACGTCGTGGAAGTATCCATCACCGAGCTGCAGTCCGCGATCATGGAGGGCAACACCAGCTGCCGGGCTGTGGTGCAGGCCTACCTGGACCGAATCGAGGCGTATGATCAATCCACCGGCCTGAACGCCATCACAGAGATCAATCCCCGGGCGCTCGCACGGGCCGACTCTATCGATCGTGCACTTGCAGCGGGTGAGGATCCCGGTTCCCTGGTCTGCGCACCCATTCTCGTCAAAGATAATTTCGACACGCACGACCTGCCAACTACCGGGGGCTCCATCGCCCTTGCCGGAAGCATCCCGCCGGATGACGCCTTTATGGTGAGACGCATCCGGGAGGAAGGCGCCATCGTGATCGCGAAGACCAACATGGCGGAGTGGGCATTCAGTCCGCGGCAAACCGTGTCATCCTCCTACGATACCACGGCCAACGCCTATGCGGTTGACAGAACTCCGGCCGGTTCGAGTGGAGGAACCGCCTCGGGTGTGGCCGCAAGTTTCGGGGTGGCAGGCTTGGGCTCCGATACCGGAAATTCCATCCGCGGGCCTAGCTCCCATCTCTCGCTGGTAGGGATCCGATCCACTATTGGCCTTACCTCTCGCACAGGCGTGATCCCGCTCTCCTTCGACCGCGACATCGCCGGACCGATGACGCGAACCGTAGAAGATGCCGCAATGATGTTCAACGTAGTTGCAGGGTACGACCCTGAAGATCCCTACACCGAGGCCGGACGCGATTTCAAGGAAGATGACTATACCAACTTTTTAGACCGTGATGCGCTGTCAGGCAAACGTCTTGGAATACTTGGCACCCACGCGAACCCTACGCAGGGCGACAGTCTTATCTTTGCCCGCTTCAATGATGCAGTTGATGACCTTCGTCAGCTGGGCGCCAAGGTTGTAAACTTTGACATAGAAAATCAACAAGAGCGTATGCAGGCGGGCAACTGGTGCAACCGGTTTCGCTATGATATGCACCAGTATCTCCTCACGCTCGGAGACGATGCGCCTATGCGCGATGTGATGGAAACGCTGGAGACGGGTGAGTATGGAGCGGATGTAGAAGGCATTCTGAACGCAATCTCTGAGGAAGAGCCGGAGATCATCCATCCGGCAGAAAGAGACGAGCCCTGCCCCGACTTTGCGGAGCATCCGGGCAGGCAGGCACTTCTGGCCGCCGTTGTGGAGGCAATGGACAGCGCCGGGATCGATGCCTTTATCTTTCCCAGCTGGAGCTACCCTCCCGCCCCGATTGACCGCGCCAATGAAGAGTATCGCGGCGACAATTCCCAGGGACTCATCCCTGCCGCCGGACTCCCTGCTATCACCGTCCCGATGGGCTTTACCTACGGCAATCTTCCGGCAGGGCTCCAGATTGCGGGACGCCCCTATTCCGAAGGCCTCCTTTTCGGCCTGGCGTACGCTTACGAGCAGTCAACACAGCATCGCCGTCCGCCCGACGGATTTCCGCCGCTGGAATCTGAATTATGATTTGA
>DATFJD010000164.1:0-4171 GCA_035269475.1 Halalkalibaculum sp. | reverse complement strand
GTTGCTGTATGCTGAAATTCTGATGAGTTTCGACCGGAAACAGGAAGCCAGAATGCACCTGGAATATATCATGAAAATGGAGCCGCGTTCGGATTACCTGATCCCCGACAGGTTTGTAAAATACAGGGCTGAGCAGCTGTTGCAGAAGAGTTTCGAAGTGTAAGGGCAGGTAATTCCTTAATCACTTTTTAATCCGGCCAGTTTTTCACTTCTTTCCCACAACTTGCGGTTCAGGTTCTCATCCAGGGCTATCTCTGCGGGTTTGACGTCCTTTTTATTTCTGAAATACTTTCCGCTGGCCTCTTCAACCTCGTCAGACACGGCAAGGTAAACCGGGGTTTCGGCTCCCTTCCCGGGCGACTTCATAAAAGGTTTTCCAATAAAGTAAAACAGCTTCATCGACCAGCTCGCTTCATCGGCCAGCTGGGTGCTGACTACGCCGGGATGAAGTGCGTTGGCCGTTACCGCGGTTCCCTCTAACCGCCGGGCAAGTTCACGGGTAAACATGATATTGCAAAGTTTGCTGAGTCCATAGGCTTTGATGGGAGAAAAATTATCTTCCAGCTGCAGGTTAGCCAGGTCGAAGATGGGGGCTCCCATGCGATGCACTTCTGATGAGACATTAACCACGCGTGCCCTGGGTGCTGCCTTTAAGTGGTCAAGCAGCAAATTGGTCAGCAAAAACGGGCCAAGATGGTTGACAGCAAATGTTTTTTCAATACCCTCCATGGTTTCTTCCCTCTTCGAAGGAATCATGCCGGCGTTATTGATCAGTACATCCAGCTGGTCGAACTTGCTTTTAAACCGGTCAGCCATTTCCCTGATTTCATATTGATAGGACAGGTCGGCCAGCATCACTTCAACTCCCGAATTGCCGGTTTGGGTAATGATATCTTCCCTGGCTTTTTCAGCCTTTTCTTCATCGCGGCAAACCATTACAATATAAGCCCCAAGCCCGGACAGTTTCATCGCGGTTGCTTTGCCGATACCGGAATTGGCCCCGGTGATGATGCACAATTTATTTTGCATATTCATGATCGACCGATTTTTGCAATTATATGGTTAATGCTGCTGACACACAGCTGTACGGCTTCATAACAAAAATGTTCAAATTGTCGTTAAACTAGCTTAAATTTGGTGTTAATTATAAACAAGTGGTAGTAATTAAATGATTCAGGATTATTTGAATACCGTTGAGAAATTCATTGTAGTCGGTGACCGGGTACTGCTAAAGCCCCGAGATATGGAAACCCGGACCAAAAGCGGACTGGTTCTCCCGGTAACGGTTAAAGAAAAAGAGGAAATTCAGAGCGGTTATGTCATTAAAACGGGACCGGGATATCCAATCCCTTCCAACGAGCTGGATGAATCGTGGAAGGAAAATGTTGATGAGACCCGCTATATCGGCATGCAGGCCAAGGAAGGGGACCTGGCCATTTTTCTTAAGAGCAGTTCCCACGAAATTGAATTTGAAAATGAAAAGTATCTCATTGTGCCTCACGGGTCCATCTTGTTGCTGATCCGGGATGAGGAAAGAGTTTAGGCGCAGGGTGCAGGATTCAGGATGCAGGTTTCAGGATGCAGGATTCAGGGTGCAGGATGCAGGGTTCAAGATGCAGGATGGTTGGAACTTTGCTTTTGACTTCTGAATTCTAACCCAGACTTGCGGGTTAATTAAAGCTTTCTATTTTTAGGATATTCTTCAACACTAAATTAATTGCACTATGGACCGTCGTCAATTTTTAATTCGCTCTTCAATGGCCACTGCGGCAACACTTCTGCCATTCAATAAGATGCTGGCTTTTAAGGCGGGCACATTCACGGAGCTGAGAGGCAACGTGGGAATTTTTACCGACCGGGGTGGGACCATCGGCTGGCTGGCTGCGGACGACGGATTTGTTGTCGTTGATTCGCAGTACCCGCAAACGGCAAAAGGCTGCCTGGAAGGCCTGCAAAAGAGAACAACGCACGGGCTGGATATGCTCATCAATACGCACCATCACGGGGATCACACAAATGGGAATCCGGTTTTCCGGCCGGTGGCTAAATCCATTGTAGCACATGAAAACGTGCCGGCTCTCATGAAGAAGGCTGATGAGGAGAGTGAAAGCGATACCGAAGCCGCCTACCCGACTACCACCTACAAGGATTCCTGGAAAGCAGATGTGGGGGCGGAAACCGTGCATGCAAGGTACTACGGCAATGCCCATACCAGCGGCGATTCCGTCATCTATTTTGAGAATGCCAATGTGGTACATATGGGCGACCTGGTATTCAACCGGATGAATCCCTATACCGACCGCCCTGCCGGAGCATCGGTGCATAACTGGATAAAGGTCCTTGCTGAAGTGGAGGAGGAGTACCCGGCCGATGCCGTTTATATATTCGGTCATGGAAAACCTGAATTCGGCGTCACCGGAGATAAAAGTGATGTGGCCGTAATGAGAAATTACCTCTCGGCAATGGTTGAACATGTGGAACAGGGAGTACAGTCCGGCAAGTCGAAAGAAGAAATTATCGATCTTAAAGCCCTGGATGGATATGAAAACTTTCTCTATGCCGACTTCTGGTCGCTATCCCAGAATCTGAATGTGGTTTACCAGGAAGTAATGGAGCGTTAATTTAATTATGGGAGTAAAGCAGAATAATACTTTGAAAGAGCAGCGGGTCCGCCGGTGTGTTTACTGCGGATCAAAGGCGGGCATCGTCTGGGTACACGGGCACGGACAGTGCGCAAATTGCGGAATCAATACAGAAGAATGCTGTCGCGGCGAACAGTGCGGCAGTACTAAGAGCTGACCACCTTTTCTTGTGTTACCGAAAAAATGCGGTCGCACAGTGCCAGCTCATCCGGATTGTTGGATGCCAGAACGACAAGCTTTTTTTCATCTTTAGCCCGCGCTACGATATCGGATATCAGCGTCCTGCCCTGCTCGTCGAGGTTTGAACCCGGCTCGTCAAGCATCAGAACCGGGGGATCCGTAAACAGGGCGGCTGCAAGGCGCGCCCGCTGCTGCTGGCCGGTAGACAGGTTGCCGTAGGGTTTGTCGGAGGTATGATCGAGGTCCACCCGCTTCATCAGCTGCTGCAGCAGGCTGTCTTTGATTTCTATTTTTCTGAGCTTGCTTAAAAACTGCAGATTCTCAATAATTGATAGTTCACGGTAAAGCGAAATGTAGGGGGCCGCGTAGCCGATATTATGTTTTACAGCCTGTATTTTCAGCTGCTGGCCGCAGTTTTGCCAGGAAACAGTACCCGAACTTGGAGCCAAGAGTCCGGACAGGCATTTCAGGAGGG
The DNA here is from genome assembly GCA_035269475.1 of Halalkalibaculum sp. GTDB lineage: Bacteria > Bacteroidota > Rhodothermia > Balneolales > Balneolaceae > Halalkalibaculum. The sequence continues at coordinate 874 of DATFJD010000164.1, read as the reverse complement.
TGGATTTGCCTGAGCCGTTGGGTCCTTCGATGCCAAGCACACCCCTTTGATGATCGAAAGAAATGTTCTGCCAGACCAGATTTTTACCGAAATATTTTGATAATTGTTCTACGTGCAGTGAAATCATACCGGAAAGTACAAAGGGTAAGTTAAAACCAAAATTGAAATCAATATATTAAGGTACGGTATTGAAGTGTGATCATTAAAAATTTTAACTATGTTTAGCACCTGATGTACGTGCTTCGCCTGTTTTGAGAATTGAAACTTTTTGAAATCCATGAATAGAACCATACAGCTTGTAACGGAAAAATTAACCGGACTGCTTCCCGACAGCCAGCAGAAATATAAACCGGAAGACCTGCGCTCCTGGGGATTCCCGAATTTCATTGTAAAACGCATACAGGTTGAGCTTGAACGCAACTTAGCCGAATCGATGAGGCTTCCCGAGACCGACTGGGCCAATATGCAGTCTCCGGAGGTACAAGAGGTCTGGAAACAATTCATCATTGCCATACGCAATGAAGCCTGGCTGCCTGCCAGTTATGCCCGGACGGTTATTGAGACAGCCGTTGCGGATGTTCTTGAAATGCTGGTTGAGCCGAGAAAAAATATTCCCCAGGCTATCTACGGCGCGGAGGAGGAGCTGAACCGAAATGAACTTCAAGACCGACTGAAGAACCTGGTGGTCTACCGCCATTTTGCCAAGCTGCTACCGCGCTATATGGAGAAAAAAGGTCTGGAAACCTTAAGCAGGGAACGCTGTGCTGAAATCATTAAAAAAGCGGATGAGAAAGTTACTTCTCGCTATACCCCGCTGAACTGGGCCCAGATGCTGGAACCGCTTTTTAAACTGCTGAACGAGCAGATTGACAGC
>DATFJD010000163.1:0-2986 GCA_035269475.1 Halalkalibaculum sp. | reverse complement strand
AATCCAGGCAAAGACGGCCATTGGTTCCGGCGGGCTGTACGGTAAAGGATTCATGGAAGGAACCCAGACACAGCTTCGCTTCCTCCCCGAACAATGGACTGACTTCATATTCTGTGTAATCGGTGAAGAGTTTGGTTTTATCGGTGCCTCTTTTGTCACCCTGCTTTTTTTTGCGCTCATACTGAAACTGCTGAACAGTGCCGGCAGCCATAAACACCCCTTTGCCCAAATGGTTATAGTAGGTGTTACAACCATATACTTTATACACTTCTTTATTAACGTGGGTAGTGCTACAGGCCTGCTGCCGGTCATCGGTGTGCCCCTACCCTTCGTAAGCTATGGCGGATCTGCCTTGCTTACCAATACCCTGATGCTGGCTATCTGCCTGAACCTCGATTTCTATAAACGACAGTTTAGTATCTATCGTTAGTGTTATCTGGTATGATTGAGTTTCACAGGTGTCAAAATGACAATTATGCCGACCGGATCCAGCAAAAGCTGGATGATATGGTATTGGCATATAAAACAGTAACGCACCGGGATCCGGAATCCGATGCCGGGAAAGAACCTGATACAAACCTTCCTTACTTTGATGAAAACGGCACGAAGTACTCAGGTAAAAAAGAGATCGAAACTTACCTGGAAGAATTGAGCAGGGAACTTGAAGAGCAGCGATCTATCTCCGGAGATGCCTGTTATATTGATCCCAGGACAGGAGAGATTTGCTGACCGGCTGACTGCAAATTCTCATTATCAATCTATCTGATAGACACGAACAATTTTTGTCAGGCCTCGAACTTTGCTACCTTCCCGCCCTTAACTCAAAAAAACTAAACCACATTAGATGCCGGCAGAACAACTACGAAATCAGAAAAGGACACTCCTTATTGTCGGTATCATTCTAATCGCCATTAATTTGCGTCCGGCGCTCGCAGGTGTAGGGCCCCTGATAAGTGCCATACGCGACACTACCGGCTTGTCAAACACCATGCTGGGCTTGCTCACTACATTACCCCTGCTTGCTTTCGGTGTGGTTTCTATGTTTACCTCGGTATTTACACGGCGTTTAGGCATAGAGGGAACCATAGCCCTGGCCCTTTCCCTGCTGACTGTGGGTATCGGAATTCGCATTTTCCCCTCCACCTTTGCCCTTTTTAGCGGAACACTGCTGTTGGGCATAGGCATTGCTTTTGGCAATGTGTTATTGCCTAGCCTGGTAAAAAGGGATTTCCCCGAAAAGACAGGGCTGATGACCAGCCTCTACTCGAGCATGCTTGGCGTCGGCGCTGCCCTGGCAGCCGGGGTAAGCGTGCCGCTGGCTAAAGATTTAAACCTGGGCTGGCACTGGTCGCTGGGAGTTTGGGCACTACTCTCCCTGGCGGCATTGCTGATTTGGTTGCCCCAGCTCAATCGCCAGACCCTGCCCAGGCATGCGAAAACGTTCATAGAATCAATGAGTGATCTCGGCCAATCAAAACTTGCCTGGAATGTTGCGCTTTTTATGGGCCTGCAGTCACTGGCATTTTACGTAGTATTGGCATGGTTACCTGAAATTCTTCAGGATCGGGGAATCGATGAAAATACAGCCGGGTGGCTCTTATCCCTTTCTCAAGGTACCGGCGTCCTGGGTACGCTCATTGTACCGATCTGGGCTGAAAAGATAGATGACCAGCGAAAACTGGTTTGGTACCTGGTCATTCTTGAAATTGTAAGTATTGCGGGACTCATGGTGCCGGAATCTTTCCTGGTAGGAATCTGGGCTTCGTTGATTGGTTTTTCCCTGGGTGGAAGCTTTGGCCTGGCCCTGTTGTTTATCGTGCTGCGGACTCATGATACCGAAACAGCTACAGAGCTTTCGGGTATGGCTCAGTCGATTGGCTACCTGCTGGCTGCTACCGGGCCCACCCTCTTCGGTGCCCTGCATGACCTGACGCATACCTGGTTCATACCGCTTTTGCTTCTTTTCATAGTGGCAATATTTAAAATCATTACCGGCATCATCGCAGGAAAGCCGGTTAATGTGAAGCAGTCAGCATAGGGAACCTTATATACTCATTTCAATCCCCACGCTCCTTTTCGGTTCGCAGCCTGAAACTGCGTCTGTGGTACTTGGTGATTCCAAATTCTTTCAAGCCTTCAAAATGCTTTTGGGTCGGATAGCCTACATTCGTGTCCCATCCGTAACCGGGATAATCTTCATGCAGCTTTATCATCCACTCGTCCCTGTATACCTTTGCAATAATGGATGCCGCAGCTATGCTCATCGAGCGGTCATCTCCCCCTACAATACAGGCATGAGGATAAATAGAAGAACCGAATCGATTCCCGTCAACAAGTAAGTAGTCCGGGGCCGCCCCCTCTGCATCTGCACATTTTTGCATGGCCTTGATGGAAGCCCAAAGTATGTTCAGCTCATCAATCTCTTCCGGGTCGCACCACTTTATAGTCCAGTATGCTGCCTCCGATTTTATAACATCACAAAGTTCGGTACGCTCTTCCAGGGAAAGGGTTTTACTGTCTCGTATCTCCTTGATATCGGTACCCTCTTTAAAAATAACCCCCGCCGCAACTACCGGACCGGAAAGGCAACCCCTGCCCACTTCATCCAGCCCCATCACCCGCTGATAGCCTTCATCCCAAAGTCGATTTTCAAATTCTAACCGGTCTGCCATTCATCTTTTTTCTTGTGAAGCATTTCAAATGAGAAAATACAAATCTGGAGCAATCAATGAAATTTTATTGAGTCTTGAGTCTTGAGATGTGAGATTATGGGCCGAAGGTTGTTACGGATTGAACAAGAAACAGCCACCGACCTCCCATCCCTCCAACATCCAGCATCCAACATCCAACATCCAACTTCCAACTTCCAACTTCCTGTATCCTGCATCCTGAACCTTGTGAATTAAATACAGCTTACTTACGTTGAAAAATAGACACTCAAAAATTAGAAACAGTCTACTATGCACTTCAAGTATCAGGAATGGGA
>DATFJD010000162.1:0-2646 GCA_035269475.1 Halalkalibaculum sp. | reverse complement strand
TGTCAATTGTTCCAAAGCTTCCATACCTTTGGTGCTTATTTTAAAATGATATTTCTGAACTGCCTTGGAACACAGCCTACTTCTCTGGACCTTATTCAACATATTCATCATCGTGATGCTGGTGATTGACCTTGTGGTATTTCACGGCAAGGAACACGAAGAGAGTATTAGAGAAGCCCTGATCTGGACCGGAGTTTGGATCACCCTGGCCCTGATTTTTGGGATTGGCGTCTATTACTACATGGGGTCCCAAACCGCCCTGGACTATTATACCGGTTACCTTATAGAGAAATCGCTGAGTGTTGACAATATTTTCGTTTTCCTGCTGGTCTTCTCCTATTTTCAGGTACCTGCCGAATATCAGCACAAGGTACTATTCTGGGGGATCTTCGGGGCCTTGGTCATGCGCTTTTTTTTCATTTTTGTCGGGGTTGCCCTTCTGGAACAGTTCCACTGGATTATTTACGTCTTCGGCGGCTTCCTGGTCTTTACGGGCATCAAGCTGGCAATGGAAAAGGACAAAGAAGTACACCCGGAACGTAACCCGATATTAAAGCTGACGAGAAAAATTATTCCGACTACCAAGCGGTACTACGGGTCACGGTTTTTCATATACCGGATGGGCAAGCTGATTGCCACCCCCCTGTTTGTTGTGTTAGTCGTCATTGAAACTACCGACCTGGTATTTGCACTGGATTCCATACCTGCAATCCTGGCCATCACACGCGATGAATTTATAGTCTACAGCTCAAATGCCTTTGCCATCTTAGGGCTTCGCGCACTTTACTTTGCTGTATCGGGAATCATGCGCCTGTTTCATTACCTGCACTACGGGCTGTCGCTTATCCTGGTATTTGTAGGCATCAAAATGCTTTTATCCGAATTTTATCATATTCCAACCCCTTATGCATTGGGCTTTATAGCAATTACCCTGATTGTTTCGGTAGTAGCTTCTATCTACAATCCAAAAGAAGAGCAACCGGTTTCTGAAGATAAACTTCCCGATGAATAACTATCCCTAACCGCCATGGAAGCATTCAGTCAAAAATGGTTTACCATGTATTACCTCTGCCTGGGAGTGCTGGTATTTTTCTCAGGCTTCATAGTAATGGCTTCCTATCGGCGAATAAAAGTTTATCTTAACACCGAGGCTGAAAATGAGACGCCTCCTGTTGCTCTCAGGAATCTGCTAAAGTACCTTTTTCTGTTTACCATTCCCTGCCTGGTCTTTTCCTTCATGCCTTTCTCCTGGATTGAACTTCTCTTCTCTATTTGGAGTTTCTTCATAGTGTATATAGCCGGCATTCAGCTGGTCCGCTGGGACCAAACGCGTATCCTGATCCGGCAACATCCCGAAAAGCTGGAATGGTATATCCGATTTACGGGTGCCATGATGGTGGCAGTCGGACTCGTTATACTGCTGCTGGCTTATTTTGTAATCAGACGCACTAACATATTTTGATAGAAATTACCAAAGCGGGTTATCACGGCATACGGCTTCCGCAATTCAATATTGGATTTGACTATAGCGGTAAGAAGGCTGAGCATATTTTCATCTCCCATGCCCACGCCGATCATATGCCCAGGAACCGGAATAGTGATGTATTCTGTACCGAAAACACCTATAAACTCATGCGGAAGCGCGGGTATAAAGGCAATGCCACTGTCCTTGATTTCGGCGAGCCGCTTGAGCTTCCAAATTCGAAGGTGACTCTTTTCCCGGCGGGACATATACTGGGTTCTGCTATGGCCTATGTAGAAACCGCTGAAGGAAGCGTATTATATACCGGTGATTACCGAACGCCGCCATCCCCTGCTTCCGAAGGTTTCGAATGTCCGGAGGAAGTTGACCATTTTATAACGGAAGCCACATTCAGTCTGCCCATCTACAGGTGGGATAGCCATGAGCAGCTTTCGGATGAAATTACAGGTTTTGCCCTCAAAACCATTGAAGAAGGCTATACTCCGGTATTTCTGGCTTACAACCTGGGCAAGGCTCAGGAAGTGATGCATATGTTATCGCCACTCGATCATCCCATACAGATTCACGGGGCAGGCTATAAGCTTTGTGAGGTTTATGAAGAGGCCGGAATCGACCTGGGCAATTACGAAAGCTATGATCGTGAAACCTGTGAGGGCAAAATATTAATAACTACCAACTCCGCCCTTAACAATGGCTTTGCATCTAATGTAAAAAAGAAAAGGCTGGCCTATTGTTCAGGGTGGGCGGCGAGAGAATCAACAAGAACCCAGCTCACGGTTGACAAGCTCATTCCCTTGTCGGATCACCTCGACTTCTTTGAGCTGATCGGGTTATGCAAAAAGTTAAGCCCGCAAAGGGTTCATATCACCCATACGCCCAATGCAAAAGTAGTTCAGCACTATCTGGATGAACTTGGAATTGCATCCCGCTTCCTGGACCTGGAAACAGAAACCGATGATTAGAATTGAACGCAGGTAAAACAAATGGAACAGGTTTACGCAGAAAAACTGAACAGATCTCTTATTTCTGTTTCATACGTATTTCAATGAACTATAATGATGAGCAATAGCTTCCTAAAATTAGCGCAAACCGCTCAACAAATTGCAGAAACGCGGGGAACGAATGCAAAAATAAGGATCTGTGCGGAATACCTGGTGAAAATC
>DATFJD010000161.1:0-5399 GCA_035269475.1 Halalkalibaculum sp. | reverse complement strand
GGCCCGGAAGCGATGAAGGAGGTTGAGTACTACCTGGACAATGCCCTGGCTGCCGGGTTGAACGAGGTGGAAATTATTCACGGCAAGGGAGAGGGCATTCTTAAAAGCCTGATTCACGAATACCTGGCAAAGCGAAAGGAGGTTCAGGATTACCGGCTGGCGCCGATCGAGCAGGGCGGTGCCGGCTGTACTATTGTGAAATTATAGGTGTATATGGTGCCTAATTCAGGCTATACCACAAAGGAGCACGGAGGTACACAGAATGAGTTTGGTACTGCGGGAGAGGTTTACTTTATGCTGCTGTAATTAATCCATGCCCTTATTACCCACCCCTGGATTCTGATGAATCAGAATCCGTCCCCTCCCAAGAGGGGACTTATGCTAGAATTCGGTACTATCATTTACTCATGAGAGGGAAAAGCTTAATGTTTGAATTCTTGCAATGATAGAAAATTAGAGCACCAACAAGTCCCCTCTTGGGAGGGGAAATTAAGGCCGAGCAGTTCGAGGCCGAAAATTGGGGTGGGTTGTAATATTTCCATCAGCCGGGAAAAGGTTAATCCTTAACTACACCGCAGCCCCGGCAGAGAGGATCTTATCTCTTCTTCCAAAACCGACTTATAACACTTCAGCCATAGATTCCCAGCTGCCGTCGGCTTCGTCACTGACCGGGATACCCTTTTCTTTCAGCTTCTTTGTAATACCTTTGTCAGCAGAAACAGTGCGGATGGACTCATAATCCAGGTCCGGGAAAGCGGCAAGCGTACGGGTTACCGATCGCCGGGAGTGAAACAGTATTACATCCGGCTGCTTTTCCGAGAGCCTTTTACGGTAATCATCCAGCTCTTTATCATCGGGGCCCTCCAAGTGAAAGAGTTCCAGCTCCTTGACGGGAATATCGAGCTCTTCCAGGAAGCCCGGTATCTCTTCTTTCCGGTGCGACCCGCAGGGATAGAGCGTCGCTCCCATTCTGCGCAACCGCAACATGAACTCCACCAGGTTGATGGATTTACCTCCGGAATAGGTACAGACAGCCGGAATTCCCGACTCCTCCAAAAAAGTGGCGGTATCTTCGTCGAGTGTTAGATTCAGTATCTTCCTCACGTCCTCTTTCCTGCCAAAAGACTTCACTTCCCTGATAAAGAATCTCGCATTTCTGAGGCTCCCGTGAATGATGTTCTCAAATTCCGACAGCCGGGAAAAAGTCTCTTTGATATCCTTCTTATCCTCGGCCGGAATGTATTTTTCGAGTGAAAAATGTAGTACTTCAACCTCTTTGTCTTCCAGCAGCCGGTTAATCTCTTTTGAATCCTCTTCAGCGGCGGTTAATAAAACGGTAGTACCTGTTGTCATAGATTACGGACAAATATCTGACTGGTTTTATAATTTTAATTAAAAGGTATATCCAATCCCTACATAAATACGGCTCACATCCTCAGAGAATCCCATTTCACCTCTTAATATAAAATCGGGATTGAATAATGAAAGGGCCCCTCCAAATCCGAATGTCTGCTTGTAGCCCTTAAACAGGTCTGCAGCATCATCTTCTCCGGTAAACACGCGGCCCGCATCGGTAAATAGGTGTACGCCAATTTTTACCGCATATTCCGGAAAGGTGAACATCCAGGATCTCAGCTCCAGGTTATATGAAAGGGATGAATTTCCCTGGAAACGGTTCAGCGGGTAACCTCTCAGGCTGTAGTCATCGCCCAGGGTTGATAGCTGCCAGTATGGAACATCCCCGGCCGCATGCCGTGCCTCCAGCCGGTTTGCAATAGTCAGAAAATCGAAAACGTAGAAATACTGTCGCAGGTCGAGCCGGAATGTGGTTAAGGCATATTCACTGAGGTATTTGGGAGCAAAGCGGATTTTAAGCTGGGCTCTATTCCCTGTGCTGGGGTCGAACTCATTATCCCGGTTCTCCCATACAAATCCCGCGCTTAGGTAGTTGACAAACCCGCCCTCATTTCCGTTAGGCATCATGCGATTAAAACTTGAATTAGGCTGGCGGACGTAAGGTATCTGATAGCCCGTACCCAAACCGGCCAGGATGTCGAAGCGGGAATCAAAATCCTGGTAAAGCGGCTTTCTGAAAGAAAGATCCAGGCTCAGGCTGACGGACTCAAAATAGTAATACTCATTGTCCCAAAGCTGCTCGCTGTAGGCGGTGTTATTTCCAATACCGAAAAAGCTGTTGGTTGCCAGCCGATTGAAGAAAAGTCGATAGGAACTGCGGATGTTGCTGCCAAAAGTTTGGGTTTGTTCATATAAGCCCTCGACCTTTACAAAACCCTTGGTTGAAGTGACCGCTGTTGACTTGATGTAGTTATTGAATGGACGGATATTACCGGTATAGTCATAGCGGCTAAATAATATCCCGCCCATCAGTCCTACATCAGAACTATATCCGGCAACGGGAACCAGTGCCTTTTTTATGGAATCGCTTCCCACAGGCTCCGGCATAATCTGGGCATGACCCAGCCATGCCGGAATCATAAAAACCGGTATCAACAGCAAACCTTTGATCAGTGTACGTCCTGCCATCAAATCAATTTTCCAGGGAATTTTCCTGCTCCAGCAGTTCTAGCGTACCGACGGCATGACGGAGGTGGGGTATCACAATGCTTCCCCCTACCACCAACGCTACATTCAGCGCATCAATGATCTCAGCTTTGCTGAAACCCGATTCCACACACTGTTCGAGATGATAGTCTATGCAGTCATTGCACCGCAGCACAGCAGAAGCTACCAGCCCGAGCAGTTCCTTGGTCTGCATGGGTAAAGCCCCGTCCTTATAGGTATTGGTATCGAGATTTAAAAAACGCTTGATACCGAGATGATCCAGTTCCAGAATCTTCTCGTTCATTTCAGCTCTCTGCCTTCTGAAAGCCTCCAGTCTGTTCTCTTCCTCAAATTCACTCATCTTTGTTGGTCATATTGATTAAAAAGCCTCAAAAGATACCACTTATATAGCATAAATTTTAGCCCTTTCACCCGGTACCGCCTTAAATAACGGACCGGCCAAGCGGTATAATGCGGGATAAAAAACCGCTTTCTCTTTTCGGCTCTGTCATAATTAATTTCTTTATCTTTTCTTTTTTTTAAATAAGTTCTATGAGTCTGATTTGATTGGTAATTAACCCTACAATTCAACGTGGCTCGAAACAGCAACAACCCAAAACACAAGCTTGCCATAGTCGGCGACAGTGTAACCCAGGGATTTCAAAATGGTGGAATCTATCGTACGGACCTCAACTTCCCGGCTTTCCTCAGCAAATGTTTTGAACCTGAGCCGCAGTTCGACCAGCCCCTTTTTACTGCCCAGGGTGGCATTCCCTTAAATCTTGAAGTTCTGGTTCGCGGTTTGTCAGATGAGTTCGGCAGCACCCTGGAGTGGAATGAATATCTCCCGGCCATGCATCATCTTTATACCACCCTGAGAAGGGTTAAAAATTACTGGGAAGGCAATATCAAGGAACTTGAAATTGACCATCCTACCCCGTATCACAACCAGTCGGTCTGGGGGTTTGCTATCAGTGACGCCTGGGAAGTTACCGAGAAAAAAAGCCGTGAGCATATCGAGAAGCAGCCTGAAACCTACTCGGTATTCAATGTACTGCCCGATCATGCCATGTATACCACTGCAAGACTGACCCTGAACCCGACTCTCGGGGAAAAGTTTTCCAACTACACACTGCTGGATAATATCCGGCACCTGCAGGAAAACGGCGGCATCGAAAATCTCATAGCTACTATGGGTCATAACAACATCATCGGTGCCGTAACGGACTTACGCTTTACCTATTCGGAAGAGGATGACCTGGAAGCCTTTCCATCTGAGCGAAATTTCACGGTTTACCGTCCCGAGCATTTTGAAATCGAATACCGTAGGTTTGCCGAGGAAGTCAGCCGGATCGGTGCTCAGCGTGTTATCACCCAGACCATACCCTACGTTACCATTCCACCGGTAACCCGGGGCGTCAATGAAGACCGCTCAATAAAAGACACCACTTATTTCGATTACTATACCCGGTTCTGGATTTGGGACAGTGATTTTAATCCCGACCGCCACCCGCACCTCACCAGGGAACAGGCAATAAAACTCGACCGGCATGTCGACCAGTACAATAATGTGATCAGGGAAGTTGCCGATGAATACGGCTGGATTACCGTACCCCTGAACAAATATGTGAGTGCCGTCGCCAGGCGTAGAAGGAAAGGCGGCATAACCATTCCTTATCCGGATCAATTTACCGAAGCCCTGAAAGCAAATGCGGCAACCTCACACCTGGTAGATGGCAACGGTACACCGCTGATATCCACGGATTACCTTAGAATTAACGAGGAAACGGGTAAGGTATACAAGGGCGGTATTTTCAGTCTCGATGGCATCCACCCAACCACCATAGGGTACGGGCTCATCGCACATGTTTATTATGAGACCATGGAAGAAAACGGCATTACCTTTCAAAAAAAGCTGGACTGGCAACATATTATTGAAAGCGATACCTTGGTCACCGATCCGCCCTACCTGCTGGTTGAGCTTCGAAATCTCCTTCGCTTTCTGTCTATGGGCAAGCAGGAACGCTTTCTTCGAATCGGAACCGGCTTGCTGCATCAGCTTATGGAGATTTTCACTCAGCGCAATGTTCAGGCCGAAGAAAAAAGCTAGTACCATTTAAAACGATCACCGAGCACTCTTATCTTTATTAGCACATAAGTTCAGGCTTCAATAAAACTATTTATCAACAACATTTCACTTCAGGAGCACTGCATAAAAAGATATTTCCTCCCGCCTTTTAAGAGCCCTCCAGCTGGAAAGAAAAAAGATAAAATTCTTTATTTATATTTAGTCTAAATAATTATAAATTTGGTGCGAAACCAAATTCCTAACAATCTACAATCGAATCGTTGCAATGAATCCTTTCAAAAATTCGCCTTCATTTTCTCTTCTATTTTTATTAGCAGCCTCCCTGTTATTCTTTACCGCATCATGTGATATCAATGACAGCGGAGACGGCTCAATCGATGCACCCGAAACATACGAATTTACCAGAAATGGAGAATCAACGGTTGCTTATCCCGGCCAAACCGACCGGCTCAATATGGTAGCCGAGATGAAAGCATATGTTGGGCAAGCCAACCAGGGCGACCTGATCTCTGAGCAGGATCTGATTGACATGTACGAAAACACCGGCGGCAACGGTGGCGGAAACTTTTCGTTTACCTCCGACCGACAGCTAAAAAACAAAACTTTTGCACCCGATCGGGACGCTAATTTATTCACCGGCATTTTTGCTGATGCCCAGGCGGCCAGTGAAAACGGCAATGCTGGCGTGCCTGCCCAAAATGGCGTGGCCGGTCTCATTGAGCGGGAAAATAGCGGAAATGACATTCTG
>DATFJD010000160.1:0-6552 GCA_035269475.1 Halalkalibaculum sp. | reverse complement strand
CACAGCTACAACTTTTCGATACAGCTGTGGACGACTGATGCCCATATCGTGGCTAAGATAGTCTACGCCAAATTCATGATCGGAAATGCTCTCTTCAACTACGTCTAACAGGTTATCCAAAAATTGCTGTTCCGCAGCCTTTATGGTTCGAAAGCTGAAGTGGGTTTTCATGGTTTCATTTACATCGCAGAGTTCCTCAAAAAGTTTCGAGGTAATAATTTCATTCTCTCCCGCAATTAAACATAACCGCCGGCTCATCCGTATGGCCTCTACGAAAAATCCCTCGTTCTCCGTAAGAGGCTGGCCCACACTGATTCCCATATTGAACTTGACTTCACCCGTTTCGGGGTCGGTATTCCCGTTACCTTTCAGCAATTCCTTTTGAATCTCGTAAGCACATTGAAGCACTTTTTCGGGAGTCTCGAATACGGCGACGATGCTGTCAAAACCACATGTCCGCACCTCTTTACCACTATATTTTGCAATCAATTGAAGTGCGATATTTTTTTGCTTTTTGGGCAGCTTGAGCTGATTAAAGTCAATTGATGCCTTAGAATTTGTTATTGCAATAATATCCAGGGTTAGAACATAGCGATAACCGGTATCGATGTTGCCATCATCTTGCCGCACAAGACCGTGGTCCACTTTTTGGTTTTCGCCCATAAAAAGATCGTACATCCCGCCTTCTACTTCCGTAATCTGACAAGCAGTAAATCCGTTGGCCTCTCTGTGGGTAGCTGCGCAGGACTCTTTATCAGGTCCTTCCATCAGGCAATAAACCGTGCCTGCTTCTTCATTAAACCAGTACTGATGATAGGTGACCCCATACTTTTTCTGAACGGCCAAATCTTTTAAATGGGCTTCACGGGTATCTTCTACTGAGATTTTTCCCACAAAATGTATGTCCATGTACAATGGCATAGTGGCAGTATTTAGGTAGTATATATCTCAGAATGCAATTAAAATGGATGAGAACCTAATTATACTTTCTTCTTGGCTCAGGTATTTCAAAGGATAGGAAGAGATCCGTTTGCATCATTTAGCCGGAATACTCTGCCAATGTAAATTTTCAATTGTTTGAAGGAAAAGAATTTTGTATTTCAAATTAACAGCTACTTCAAAAAAATATCCAGTCATGACATTCCGGGCCAAACAACGTTTTCCACTTCTTATTTTAGCTATTCCGTTAATGATACTGATACTGTTTTCCTGCAAAACTTCAGATGAAGACTCAGGGAACCGGATTTATGCATTAACGGGAGCCACCGTTTTTGACGGTACAGGGTCAGAGTCCATGGAAAATAGTGTTATCGTTATTAAGGGAGATAAAATTGAGTGTATCGGTAGTGAAGGGGACTGTGAAATACCATCCGAAGCAGAAACAGTTGATGTTTCGGGCAAGTATATTACACCGGGACTCATTGACGGACATGTGCACTTTTTCCAAACCGGCTTCTTTGACAGCCGTCCGGATGCCATGGATATCACGGAAACATATCCTTTTCCTAAGGTTGCCGCTTATCAGAAACAACATCCGGAGCGTTATTATAACTCGTACCTCTGCTCGGGTATTACGGGTGTTTATGATGTAGGCGGAATGTCATGGTCTATAGATTTTCAGGAATCAGCCGAGCAGCATCCGAATGCGCCGCATGTTGCAGCGGCAGGCCCGCTAATCACTCCCGTTTCGGGCGCCCCGTTTGACTTGCCATCCGACAAGGTGCTGGTCTCTCTCGAGACGGCCGAAGCGGGTATCAAAACAGTTCAATATTTATCGGCGCTGGGTTCTACCGGTATAAAACTTTGGCAGCTTGATGCCGATAACGAAGCCTACATGGAAAGAGTGAGAGCCGTTGCGGAAGAAACCGAGAAGCAAAATAACAAGTTGATTGTACATGCAACTACCCTTAAGCAGGCTACTGCGGCTGTTGAGGCGGGTGCCAAGTTGCTGGTTCACAGCGTGAGTGATGTTGAGGTGGATGACAAATTTCTGAATCTGGCGAAAGAGCAGGGTACCTATTATAATCCGACGCTTATTGTCTCCAGCGGATACTTAATGGCTTATCGTGCCGCGGCAGGAGTTGAACCCCTTCCCATTGATGATCCGAATAGCTGCGTTGACAGTAAAACCATGGAGTTGCTGAATGGAGCGTCCCAGTTTAAAGATCATCCCCGTTTTACCGATTCCTTTTTGGAGCGCATTCGATCTTTTGATGCGAGTACAGACCGGGTAAACGAAACGGCTATGAAAAATCTCATGAAAGTTTACGAAGCCGGGATACCCATCATTGTGGGGACCGATGCCGGTAACCCTGGGACACTTCATGGGCCCTCCATATATGAAGAGATGGAATACATGCAGCAAGCCGGCATCCCGGCCGAAGAACTCATTGTGATGGCTACCAGGAACGGTGCGGAGGCGATGGAACGCGGAGATGATTTCGGTACTCTGGAACAGGGTAAATTTGCAAACCTTATTATACTGAATGAAAATCCATCTGCAGATATAGCAAATATGCGAAGCATTACTCATACCATGATCAAGGGCGCTTTGACTAGGATAGGTGAAATACCTAACTGACTGAACTCTAACCTTTCCAAAGTTAAAATAAAGCAGGTTGAGGAAAGTAGGTTGCAATAACTTTGGAAAGGTTATTGCAATTTCATCAGCTGATTTTGTATATCTATCAATAAGACCATAAATAAATAATAGACCTACTATGAATTCCCATCTCATCACAGCACTATCTTTGTTAATACTATTGGTTTTTGGCGCTGATTTACAAGCTCAGGAAAAGCAACTTGGGAAAATTGATTTCCCAAATTCCGGTGAAGCGGAAGCCCAGGCTGATTTCATTGAAGGGCTAAAGTTTCTCCACAACTTTGAATACGCTGATGCGGCCCGGGCTTTTCAAAGGGCGCAGGAGATTGATCCGGCTTTCGCCCTTGCCTACTACGGGGAAGCCAAAACCCATAACCATCCCATTTGGATGCAGCAGGACCGGGAGGCCGCAATGGCTATTTTGAACAGGCTTGGCAGTACAGTGGCTGAGCGCCAGGCCAAGGCTCCCACACAAAGGGAAAAAGACTACCTGATGACGCTTGAGGTGCTTTATGGAAATACTCCGGAAGCGGAGGGCAAAACCAAGGAAGAACGCGATGATCTTTACCGGGAAGCCATGAATGAGCTTCATGAAACCTATCCTGATGATCATGAGGCGACGGCATTCTATGGCCTCTCTATACTGGGAACGGCTCACGAGGGGAGGGATTACAAAACGTATATGCAGGCAGCTGCCGAGCTTTTAAAGGTTTGGAATGAAAACCGGGAACACCCCGGTGCGGCACATTATCTTATACACTCTTTTGATGACCCTATTCATGCCCCGCTTGGTTTGCCGATGGCTAAAGCCTATTCGGAAATAGCCCCGGCCGCCGCCCATGCACAGCACATGACTTCCCACATCTTTCTTGCCTTAGGCATGTGGGATGATGTAGTAGATGCCAATATTGTAGCACGCAATGTTCAAACAGATCGCCAGAAAGAGCTGGATGAAGAAACGACGGTTTGCGGACATTACCCATGGTGGCTGCAGTACGGGTATTTGCAGGAAGGGGAAACAGACAAGGCAAAGCAGGTACTGAATACCTGTAGCGAGAGAGTTGCGCAGGGAGCGGAGCCCCGTGAAAAGTGGCATTTTGCAGTGATGAGGGGGCACCAGGTCGTCGATGCCGAAAATTGGTCCGGAGCTGATACCTGGACCGCCGAGTACGATACGGATACGCAAGGCAGCCTAAACTATTTTTATACTACTGCCCTGGCGGCAGTTATGAGGGATGATGTGTCCACAGCGAGGCAAAACTTGAATAATATGCTGAAGCTGCCGGAGAGCGCTGATCGCGATATACAGGCCGATCAAATTAAAAGCCTGCTTTTAATTGAAGAGGGGAATACAGAGGATGGAATGAAGTTGCTCAGAGAAACCGTGGCTGCTGAGCTGGAACTGCCCGTAGATTTTGGTCCGCCTACTATCATAAAGCCTTCCCTGGAGCTGCTTGGTGACGTACTGCTGCAAATGGGAAAATATGGTGAAGCCGTAGAAGCCTACGAAAAACAGCTGGAAAGGACCCCGAAACGCAGGCTATCACTGCAGGGCAAAGAGAAAGCAATGGGCATGGCATCGCGGTAAATTCTTTATACCGTGGAGGTGCCGCAGAGTCCTCCACGGTTTGTTTAATCCGGCACCTTGGTAGCTTGCCAGTTTACCGCTTTCCATTGGCCGTTCCTTTTGATGAATGTACCGCTGTTCAGGTAACCTCTGCTTTCTGCTCCTTCCGGTGTAGCGGTTTTGCCTACCAGTTTAAATGCAACTACAGCCACATCACCATAGGTTCGGATAGTAATATCTTCGGCTGACCAGGCCATTTCGGATTCCCTATTTTCATCGCCGCTATTTCGCAATCCATCCATGATACGTTGCTTTCCATAACGCTCGCCTGAAGAGCTGGTGTAAATCAGGTCTTCCGCCCAGAATCGATCATGCATTGCAATATTATTTTCGGAAGCTCCCTTAAGAAACTCATTAAGCAATTGAGTCAGTTCTGTTTCTGCTTCTGATGGTTGGGCCATCAGTACGGGCGCCAGAAGAAATATAAAAAAAGGTAGTATGTGCAGTGTTTTTCTCATATGGGATACGGGTGCAATTGTTTTCTTTAGTAATTAGGTGTTGACCAAGCTATTTATATTTCATGGGCAATAGTACTGAATTATTGCCTGAACTTTTTACCGGTTATCAGTGTGTATTTGTCAATTCCAATATCCTGGCTGGTTATGGTCTTTGTGGGAGAGGAGTTGTCGCTCAGGGCCATTTTCCACTGGTATAAATCACCAAGGGTGTGACTTATTTTTGAAAGAAAATCTTCAAATCTACCGTCTTCTTCATAACGCTTAACATGATCAAGGGAATCCCAAATTGAAAAGGAGAGCATTTCACCGTCATTGTCCGAATTATTAACCAGGAAAGCATACTTGCACCCTTCAATATGCTTAAGAAGGGGCAATATTTCGGAATTATATATTTCCATGAACTCATTTTGCGAGCCTTCCTTCACTTTGTGTGAAATAATTCTCAGGTAGCTATTTTCACTCGAAACCTGCTCAGATAACGGTTTTTCAGATTCTTTTACAGGGTAGCTGCGAACAACAAGATCATTGGATATGGGGGTATATTCAATCATGTTATCTCGCGAGAGCTGAATTTTCCATTCGGCGCTGTCTACCAGCAGGGTGCGCACTTGGTCGACATTAATATCATATCGGCCTGAGCTTACATACTCTTCGGCTGATTTCTCGGTGTCCCATATGGTGAGAGAGATATAAGTTTTGGTATGCTCTAAATTTTTAAGCAGTCCGGCGAATATGCAACCCGGTGTTTCCTCCAAAACCGGTAGTATTAAATCGCTATAAACGGTTTCCAGCATGGCTTCATTATCCCTGCGAACAGTTGCTTCAACTAAACGTATAAACATAATAAGCCAGGATTTTGCTATTGGTTTCGTGTCAATACAACGGCGGTCATATCATCGAATCGTTTTGACTGACCGCTGTGCTCTATACTTCTGTTAAATACATCATTAATCATGTTCTCGGGGACTGTTTCCCTGGCTTTCAACTCAAGCAGTATTTGTTCAAGCCTTTCTTCTCCAAAGCGTTCATCTTCAATATTTATACTGTCTGTAATGCCATCTGAGAATACAAAAAGGCAGTCTCCCTTTTCCAGCTTAATGGTTTTCTCTACATACTCCTGGCCGTCTAATACCCCTAAAGGCACCCCGCCGGACTGTAGCCGGGAGTGACTGCCGCTGGACTTAAGCATAAAAGGGTATTCATGTCCCGCGCTTGAAAATACCAGGCTGTGTTGACTCAGGTCTAGAATGCCAAGAAACATGGTGGCAAATTTTTCGGAACTGGTACTGTGGAATAGCTGATGGTTCGCATTTCTTAAAATTTCAGAAGGATTATTCAAGTGCAGCACCTGTCCCCTCAGTATGGCTTGCAGATTTGACATCAGAAGAGATGCCGGAAGTCCCTTTCCGCTGATATCGCCAAGGCAAAGCGCCCAGCGATCTTTATCTATTTGAATGAAGTCAAAATAATCTCCACCCACTGTTTGGGCTGTCAGGTTCCTTCCTGAAACGGAATAACCTTCAATTTGAGGTGCCGTTGAGGGTAACAGCTTTTTTTGAATGCTGGAAGCCAGTTCAAGTTCGCGCCGCACAAATTGTAAAGCCTGTTCTTCTTCATATAGCCTTGCATTCTCAACTACCTGCGCTGACTGCGCGGCTATAATAGATAAGAGACGCTGGTCAGACTCGGTAAACCTGAGATTGCTATCCCTGCTTTTATTATAGACTGTGAGGATGCCAATAAGCTTTGAACGGGCCATTAACGGCGCGCTGATGAGTGAACGTATAGAGGATTCCCATTTCGTATTTTTGAAGCGATGATCGTTATCAGGATCATTTATCATCAGCGGTTTTTTATTGATCTGC
>DATFJD010000159.1:0-4925 GCA_035269475.1 Halalkalibaculum sp. | reverse complement strand
TCGGATGCCACCGTGTGCAATGGTTTTCTTGGGTACAATATTGGTCTTTCCGCTGACCGTTCCGCGTATGGTTTCATCATCATAATCTACCTCGTTTCCGCCAATGATCACTCCCACATTATAAGTCAGGTTTTCTTCCTGCAGTTCTTCATAAAAACGGTTCAGGATACGCGAGGCTTCATAGGCAGAACCGGCCCCGGTATTTTCACTGAAGATGCCGGATGAATGCGCCTGTTTTCCGGTTACTTCAAGCTTCCAGGAATAAGAAGCGCGGCGGGCTACAGTGGCATAGCTAAAACCGGATGCGGTTTCAAAGCCGAGGGCTACGTCACTTCGTTTTGCAGCTTCAACGAGATCTTTACGGCTTTTGGAGATTGGGCTTCCGGCTTTCTCTTCGTCACCGGTAAGGGCTACAATAATTTGTGCATCGGGAATGGCGCCGGCTTCTTTCAAGGCTTTCAAAGCATACAAAATCATCACGTTACCGGCTTTCATATCGTTAACACCCGGTCCGGCGGCGACCGAATCGTTCAGCACTTCATATTCCTGAAAGGGACTGTCTTCCTCAAATACGGTATCCAGATGTCCGATTAGCAGCAGTTTTTTCCCTTGTGATCCTTGTTGTTCAGCGAAGAAATGTCCGGCGCGATTTACCTCATCCTGGGATATCCAGCTCGTTTCAAAGCCCAGCTTATCGTAGGCTTCCATGTAATTTTCCCCAAACTTTCGAACTCCGTCAAAATTCATGGTTCCGCTATTGATGTTTACATTGGTTTCCAGAAACTGCAGTGCTTCGGCGTGGTTGGCATCAACACGATTCAGGATTTCTTTTTCTTTATCTGAAAGCCCTTGGGCAACTGCTATGGACGACCATAAAATAAGGAGGAATAATGAGGCGAATTTCTTCATATCAATTTTATGCTTTTTACTGTCGTTTTTTGGTTGCTTCCAAGTATATAATCAAAAGCCAGGTTGCTTATAATACAACTTTAAGTTTAAAAATGGATGTACCACTGCCAATAGATGCAGGGTCTAGGAATAATTCTGTAATCAACGACAGGCAGTTACTGTTTATATCCGGACATCTTATCAATTGATTACATCGGTTCATTTCTCAGCATTATACCGAATGAAGGCTACTTGTGTTAAGCCAATCGTCAACTTTCAGGTCAATGCCTAAGGATATAAGGGGTAGATGATATAGGAGTATAGTGGAATAATGTGTCTGCTCAGAGAGGCTTGTAGCCTCGTATGTATGGCTAGTTTGTTCTCTATGGAATGATAACATTTTAAGAAATTGCCCTTCCACGGTAGTAAACTCACCCTCAGCACACTTTATACTGCAAGCATTATTCTTACCAAGATTCATTTCGAAGCTCTGCAGAGTTTATAGACCAATATTCCAGATGTGACCCGGCACCAGGCTGCAGCTTAGTAACAATGAATTGTTACTAAAAAAGTTAATCTAAAATTTATTTCACTCAACCTTGATAATCATAACGGGTCGGTCGGCGTTAAATGCGATATTACTTGACTTTTTTACATTCGATAATATGGAGCAGTTATAATTTTTTTCCTTCGCCTTGTCCTTAACCTTCACCTTATGATTTTTGTTATCGCCGGGAATGGTAAAGGGAAAATCATTAGATATATCTGTATCATCACTTCCACAGTCAACAACATACGTATTGCCGTCTGTTGACTTAAATCGGATATGTTGTCCTTTCTTTAGTGAAATTTTACTCTTATTGAACTTATTGTCGTTTATTTCTACGCTGGCTGACATGTCAGTACACCATTGTTTTACAGTTAAGGTTAGTTGCTTTTAAATTTTTCAACCAATTTTAGAAAAATCGGATCTTCACGGATTGAATCATACCTTGCATCCGGATCATCCAGAAAGTCTTCCATTACATATCCGTTTTGTAAGGCTTTTTCCACCCAGCTTAGGGCCTCTGACCGATTGCCAAGGTCTTCATATATTAGACCGATTGCTATCAAATTATTTGCCTCTGAGGGTTTCAATTTCAAAGCTTGACTCAAAAATTTTTCTGCCTTCCCGAGTTCTTCCAGTTCGATATGATAGGAAGCGAGACTCAGCAGTAATTTGGGATCACGTGGATTAACTTCCAGCTGCTTTTCTGCCAGTTCTTTTGCCTTGATAAGTGCATTCTTTGCTTCTTCTGTTTTAGGAGGATCCGAGTTTAAGTATGCGATTGATAGGAAATTCCATACCTGATAATCGGTGTTATTCAATTCAAGCGCTTTCTGATAAAATTTAGCAGCTTCTTCATAGTCGCCGCTGTAGAACTTCATTGTAGCAATATTTGAATAAACCCCGTAGTTTGGCTGTATTTCGACAGATTTTTCAAAAGCATCGAGTGCTTTATCCTGCTCTCCCAAGTAATAGTAAACCCCACCTAAATTGCGATAGGCGGAAGCATTGCCGGGGCTTAGTTCTGTAACAATTCTAAACTGCTCGGCCGCTTCCTCAAATCGTCCGTATTGTGAGTAGAAAACGCCAAGCTCTGCATATCCAGCCCAGTAATCCGGTTTCATTTCAATTGCTTTTTTATAGGTTGCCTCGGCCTCGGCAACACGCTGCAGTGATTTAAATGCTCTCGCTCGTCCCCTGTAAGCTTCGAAATTAGACGGATTAAGCTCAAGAGCCGTGGCATGTGCTTGCAAGGCTTGTTCATAATCACCTTTTTCTGTAAGCAGAAGTCCCAGGGAAGTATGAATGGGAGAAAGGCTCTTATCAATATTAATGGCCTTGCGAATGCTCTTTTCAGCAGGTTCAATCCATTCTGAATTTTTGGTTCTTCTGTAAAGGTATAGATTAGCATCGCCAAGTCCGGCATGTGCAAGTGCAAATTCAGGATCTTCTTCTAATGCACGATTAAAAAGACGAATCGCCGCGTTAATATCTTCAATTCTGTCAAATCGCTGCAAGTGGCCAATTCCACGCAAATAGTATTCATAGGCGCCGGGCACGGCCGTACCACCGGCATTGAGTAACTGTCGGGCTGCAGGTTCAATATCAATATTAAGCATTCCGGCAAGGGTGAATACGGCATCATCTTGCAGAACGGACGTTTCAATAAATGTATCGTCAATAATTCTGGATTCGAGCTGACGAAGAGTAACTGCGTCAATCAGGTTTATGATAACCCGCACGCCTCGTTCCAGGGGCTGTACACTGCCGGTGACCACCAGGTTAACTCCGAATGCATCGCGGGCTGCCGAAGCGCTTGTAATGCCTGCGCTAGCTGTTTCACTTGCCGGAACCACCAGGTAATCCTGCTGAAACTGTTCAAGCTGAGATAACTTGCTTGATAAAATTTCAATGAGCCCGTCAATGAATATCTGGTTCTCCGGGTCATCACCGATATTTCTAAAGGGCAGCACAGTAATCTGCTTGTACTCCGGAACTTGCGAACCCGTGATGAACTCCTTGATAGATAGATCACTTTTTATGGAGAAGAAGACTACAGTAGTCACTAAGAATATAGCTGCAATTGAAGCGGCCAGTATGAGCGTGTATGATTTTTCTTTTGATTTCTTTGTATCCCGGTGAGAAGGCTCATCTTCTAGTATAATTTCAGGTAGTTTTACTGAACCGCTTTTAAGGGCTTCCAGATGAATCACGAGATCATCCATGGTTTGATAGCGACTGTCAGCTCCTTTACGAATAGCTTTTTCTATGATCCATTGCAGCTCATCGGGTAGCTCCCGGTTTAGTTGAGTAATCGGTTTCGGCTCATCGTTCATGATGGAGTACATTATGGCATGGAAGTAATCGCTCTTAAATGGATGAACTCCGGTGAAAAGTTCATAGAGTACCAGCCCGAACGAAAAAATATCACTCCGGTGATCTACGGTTTCACTGTTGATTTGTTCGGGTGACATATATGCTGCCGTTCCAACGGTAGAGCCGTTTTTCGTTAACTGCGATTGTCCCGCCAGTTTTGCCAATCCGAAGTCCACGATCTTTACATCACCCTGTAGGGTAAGCATGATGTTGCCCGGTTTGATATCCCGGTGAACAATCCCGGAATTGTGAGCAGACTGGAGTCCTTTTGCAGTTTGTGTAGCAATATTAAGAGCTTCTGAAAAGTCAATAGCCCCGCGTTTGATGCGGTTCTGCAGAGATTCGCCTTCATAATAGGCCATGGAAATATACATGCTGCCGTCATCGCTCTCACCGATTTCATGGATCGTGCATACATTCGGGTGGTCTAGGGCCGAGGCAGCTCTGGCTTCCTGAAGAAAACGTTCTTTAGCATTATCGCCCGACTGCAGGTGCAAAGGCAGCAGTTTTAAGGCCACCGGGCGATCAAGCTTAGTATCATGAGCTTTGAATACCACACCCATTCCACCCTCCCCAAGCTTTTCGAGAATTTTATAATGTGATATGTTTTTATCTGACATGAGTGTTCTGTTATGAATTTCTGGTTAGCACAACCGCGGTCATGTCATCAAAGTGTTTTGTACCCTTGCTGAAAGCAATACTGGCATTGAATATTTTTTCAATGAGGTTTTCCGGATTACTCATTTCGGATCCTGAATCGGTTAGGATTTTTTTAAGTCTTTCTTCTTCGAACTGCTCGTCATTGGTATCCATGTTGTCTGTTATTCCCTCGGAGTAGACAAATAGACAATCTCCTTTTTCTAATTGAATGGTATCACCGCTAAATTCCTGACGGTCTAAAACAGCTAAGGGTACCCCTCCGGATTTAAGGGGAGTATGGCTGCCATTCGACTTGATCAAAAAAAGGTACTCATGACCGGCACAGCAGTAACCAAGCAAATGAGATTCTAAATTAATTATACCAAGAAAAAGCGTTGCGAATTTCTCAGGACTGGTGCTATGATATAACTGTTGATTGACATTCTTTAAAATTTCTGAGGGTTCATTAACATGA
>DATFJD010000158.1:0-7010 GCA_035269475.1 Halalkalibaculum sp. | reverse complement strand
GCCGTACTTCATCTGTATGGGGTAGTAATGGTTGGTTAGTGCAATATCAATTTCACCGCCTGCTACTCCCTGAACCATAGGAGTATTGGAGTTATAGGCTTTCGGATTAAGCTGCTGCATTTGCTGAAGCCACTCTCCGGTTGCCTCATTCCCCTGCGTTATCCGCATAGCAGTAATGAAGTCATAAAAGCTGGAATAGGTGGGGGTCCAGCCTACCCGCCCCTCAAACTGTTCCATATCCGGCAGGTCCATAACCGATGCCGGCAAGTCGGTGCTGTCTACATTCTGAGGGTTATAAACCAGCACTCTGAATCGCACCGTAACTGGGATCCATTTACCGGAATCGGAAGTGTATGAAGCCGGTTTGGCAAGCAATGAGTCAGGCAAAGTGGTCAGCAGGTCCTGTTCGGTAGCGTTGGATAATGCCCCCGTAGTGTTCGCCCAAATGACATCGGCCGGGCTCTTATCTCCCTCTTCATTCAGGATGGCGAGCAGTTCGGCATCGTTGCCATAGCGCACCTTGATATTGGCACCGGTCTGTTCCTTGAACTGATCAACCAGATCGTCAACCAGAGCCTGACTGCGCCCGGAATAGACAATAAGCTCATCAGCCGATTGCTGGGAACAGCCCGAAAGCAACATCGTGAAACAAAACAGTGATGCTAAAACCACATAATGACTAAACTTCCTCAAAAACATTCCACAAAAAATTATTTTAAAATTATCAGTTCAGGCCTGCTTCACGGAGAAGGTTGAGCGTTTGGTCCAGTTGCTGTAGCTCTTCATAGTCATAGTCAGGGCTAAGCTCAAAAGCCTCATCTTCACCCAGCATAATATCGGTAACTTCAACATCCCGGATTACCGGGTACTCATGTACGGATTCCGCTGCATAGCGCTGTGCCTGCTCTGAGAGCAGAAAACGCAAAAACCGGTGGGCAAGATCTGTATTATCAGATGTATTCAGTACACCGGCTCCCGTTACCAAGGCAAGGTTGCCGATATCGCCGGAGGTAAAATGATGGGTCTCAATATTGGAAGCGGCATCTCCTCCGTCTTTGACGCGCAGTATGTAGTAGTGGTTGGTAAGGCCCATATCAATCTCACCGGCTGCAATAGCCTGCACCATCGGCGTGTTAGATGGATACGCTTTGGGATTAAGATTCTGCATGCCTTCCAGCCAGTTCATAGTGGCATCCTCGCCTTCTTCAAGGCGCATGGCGGTGATAAAATCGTAAAAACTTGAGTAGGTAGGTGTCCATCCGACCCGTCCCTCAAACTGCTCCATATTTGGCAGTTCCATGACCGATTCGGGCAGGTTTTCTGTACTGACATTATTTGGGTTATAACCCAGCACACGGAAACGAACCGTTACCGGCAGCCACCGTCCGCTCGAAGCTGTATAGGACGCAGGCATTTGCAATAAAGAGTCGGGCAGCTGCGAAAGCAGTTCGTTCTCATTGGCATTTGCAAGTGCCCCGGTTGTATTTGCCCAAAAAATATCGGCGGGACTTCTATCTCCCTCCTCGTTCAGGATGGCGAGCAGTTCGGCATCGTTGCCGTAGCGGACCTTGATATTGGCGCCGGTCTCTTCCTTAAACTGATCAACCAAGTTATCAACCAGGGCCTCGCTTCGGCCGGAATAGACAATGAGCTCATCCGCCGATTCTTGAGAACAGGAAACAGTAAAAAGCGAGGTGAGGGTCGCCAGTATTATAATCAGGAGTGTCTTTAACTTATTCATAAATGTATCTTCACTTAGTATTAATAAAATTTCTTTATGCTTCAGGCTTATTGTCCGGAAGCAACCATACAATCTTTACTTAGACCAATTCTAAGTAAGGGCTCAAATGTATTGAATTTCTATTAAAATGACTAACAGTAAATCAACGGTAGGAGTATTGGGAGCAGGCATATCGGGTCTATCTGCCGCCTATTTCCTGGCTGAAAAAGGAATTGATGTCACCGTCTATGAGCAGGAAGAGGAAGCGGGTGGGTCGATCAAAACCGAACGGACCAATGACTGGCTAACCGAGCAAGGCCCGAATACGCTCATGGTTCGTACTGAAAAGGTCTGGGAATTCCTTAAAGGCCTTGACCTAAATGCCGAATTGCTCGAAGCCAACAGGGATGCCCGGAAACGTTTTATTGTAAAGGATGGCGAACCTAAACCCCTGCCGATGTCACTTTGGGATTTTATCAGCACGGATTTACTCTCCGCTTCTGCGAAGCTCCGGCTCTTCAGGGAACCTTTTATAAGCGGCCCAAATAAGGATGACGAAAGTATTGCTGACTTTGTAAAGCGCCGGTTTGGCAGCGAGGTATTAGACTATGCAATAAACCCTTTCGTTGCCGGAATTTTTGCCGGTGACCCGAAGAAACTGTCTGTCAAACAGACCTTTAATATGCTCTTTGAGCTTGAACAAAAGTACGGTTCCGTATCCAGGGGCATGATAAAACGGGGCAAAAAGCCCTCGGTTAGAAAGTCGCTAATATCATTCGTAGACGGCTTGCAAACCCTGCCGCTAAAGCTAACCGAAAAGCTGGGCGATTCCATGAAGCAGAATCACCGTATTACACAACTTCGGCATTCGGGAAATAGATGGGTGCTGCAGTTTACCAATGGTGAATCTGCCAAACACGACGTTATCATAGCATGCCTTCCGGCCCACACGCTTTCTGAGGTAATGCAAGGGGAAAAGGAAAGGCCCTATGCGAAAAAACTAAAAGAGATCCCCTATGCCCCAATGAGCATTATACACCTGGGCTATAAAAAAGAGCAAGTACACCATCCCCTTGACGGTTTCGGATTACTGGTCCCGGAAGTAGAACATTTCAAAATACTGGGTACGCTTTTTTCCTCCAGCCTCTTCCCCGGCCGGGCGCCGGTAGGCCATGCCCTGCTGACAACTTTTATTGGCGGATCGAGATACCCGGAACTGGCGCATCTCGAAAAAGACGAACTGGTAGAAATGGTACAGCTGGAGCTTGACCAGCTCCTGGGAATTTCCGGAACCCCTGTACATTCCGGCTACAACTACTGGGAAAAAGCCATCCCCCAGTATGAGGTAGGCTATGATACTTATCTGGAAACCATGGAAGCAGCCGAAGAAAATTTTCCGGGCTTATTCTTTGCCGGGAATATACGCGGCGGTGTCTCCGTACCCGACTGTATCACCAACGGGCTTGAAACGGCAGAAAAAGCCGCAACGTTATTAAAAGGATGAGTTTTTCCACGTGGCAGAAATATAATTTTTCAGGAAAATATTTCATACTTTCAAGGCTGACATATTCCGGATAACATTTTGAATAGATTTATCAATCATTAAATAAGTATTCAGTTATGGCTAACGCATATTTTGAAATCAGAGAACCTAAAAACGAACCGGTAAAGTCTTATGCTCCCGGTACCCCCGAGCGGGAAAAGCTGAAGGAGGAGCTGGAATACCAGAAATCCAAGGTCATTGAGATACCGGCAATCATTGGCGGGAAAGAGGTCAAGACCGGAAGAACGGAAGACGTGACCATTCCGCACAATCACAGCCATAAGCTGGCTACGGTTCACCTTTGTGGAGAAAAGGAAGTCGATATGGCCATTGAATCGGCTCTTGAAGCCCGAAAAAAATGGGCGGATATGCCCTGGGAGCATCGCGCTTCCATCTTCAAAAAAGCGGCCGACCTGCTATCGGGTCCCTGGCGTTATAAAATGAACGCAGCTACTATGCTGGGACAATCAAAGACGGCTTACCAGTCAGAAATTGATGCCATTGCAGAGCTGGCTGATTTTTTCCGGTTCAATGCCTACTACCTTACAGAAATTTATAAAGATCAGCCCTACTCTCCCGATGGCATGTGGAACCGCTCGGAATACCGCCCGCTGGAAGGATTTGTATTTGCGGTAACGCCATTCAACTTCAGTTCCATTGCCGTCAACCTGCCCACAGCCCCTGCCCTATGCGGGAATGTTTCCCTGTGGAAACCGGCAACTACTTCGGTTTACTCAAGTTATTTTGCCATGGAGATGCTGAAAGAAGCCGGACTTCCCGATGGCGTGATTAACTTCCTTCCGGGACGCGGAGCCGATGTCGGCGACCCGGTTATCAAAAGCGAGCATCTTTCCGGCCTGCACTTTACCGGCTCTACCGGCACCTTCCAGCACCTGTGGAAGAGCATAGCCGACAATATTAAGAAATACAAGACCTATCCCCGTATCGTGGGTGAAACGGGCGGAAAAGACTTTATCTTTGCTCATCAATCTGCCGATGTGGATGCCCTTGTTGTTGCAGCCTTGCGCGCCGCTTATGAGTACCAGGGACAGAAATGTTCTGCGGCATCCCGCATGTACATTCCTGAGTCTATCTGGCCGGAATTCAAGGAAAAGTTCACTCAAGAAGTGGGCAAGATCAAGATGGGCGAAGCCGAAGATTTTAGCAATTTCATGACTGCCGTGATTGACGGGAAAGCTTTCGAAAGCATCACCGAATATATCGACTATGCCAAAGATGCCGATGACGCTGAAATCCTGATTGGCGGCGGGTATGATGATTCCGAAGGTTACTTCATCGAACCTACGCTGGTACAGGCCCATGATCCGAAGTTCAAAACCATGGAGGAGGAAATCTTCGGACCGGTACTGACCGTGTATGTATACGAAGATGATAAATTCGAAGAGACACTTGAACTCTGCGATACCACCTCACCCTATGCCTTGACGGGTGCCATCTTCTCACAAGACCGCTATGCACTCAATATGATGGCAGACTATCTCAAGCAGGCCGCAGGCAACTTCTATATCAATGATAAACCGACGGCTGCAGTTGTAAACCAGCAGCCTTTCGGGGGTGCGCGGAAGTCGGGTACCAATGATAAAGCCGGCAGTGCCGCAAACCTGATGAGATGGCTCTCCGTACGGTCTATCAAGGAGACGCAAACCCCTCCCAAAGACTGGACTTATCCATTTATGGAGGAAGAGTAAAGCCAGAAAATCACTTCAAATGATCAAATGAAAAGAGGCCGCCCGGTGAAGGCGGCCTCTTTTTTTATGCCGGTAATAGGCTTTAAAAAATTATTCCCGGAAATTAGATTCTGTTCAGGATTCCAGCTGTTCTTCCATCTCTGAAATCTGCGACTCCAGATAATCGATCTGGTCGGCTGCCGTACTCTTTAGCTTGGGCCAGTTTTTCTGGGTGGCTTCCTTCAGATTTTCCAGGTTTGACCGGATGGTCCCTGTCTGTTTTTTCAGGTTAGACCAGGTGGCTTCCATCTTGCGCTGGGCTTCGCCCGATTCAGACTGCATTTCCCTGCCAACTTCGGTCAGCTTTTTTTCCAGTGAGTCGAGACGAGCCTGGCTTTCGGAAATAAACTGGTCCCTATTTTCCTGAAATTCAGCTACCGTTTTCTTGGCAGCCTCTTCCGTCATATCCTGGTTGGATCCCGTTTCGTTTTCTGATTCTTTGCTGCATCCCGTTATTACTGCAAGAGACAGAGCAAAAATGCCGATAATCTTGATAAACCTCATAAATACGTGATTTACTGCGATTGATTGTATTAGGTCTAACATGACTGAAGCCGGACTTGTTCCAAATATTATCATAGGTCCAAAGATGCAATTGAAAGATAATTTTGGGATATTAGAATGATTTCAATCACTTCAATTCTATTTCTGTATTTATGATAACCAGTATTTTGGGTTGCGGCTGGCTGGGAGAGCCCCTTGCTGAAAGCCTGTTAGAAAAAGAGTTCAAGGTAAAAGGCTCAACCACGACGGAATCGAAAATTCCCGGGCTGAAAGAGAAAGGAATTGAGGCCTGCCTCCTTACACTTGACCCACAGCTGCAGTGTGATGACAGCGACTCTTTTTTCGATTCCGACGTTCTGATACTGAATATTCCGCCGGGACGCGGCCGAGATAATATCATTGAATTTCACACGGCCCAGATACAGTCGGTCATTGAATGCCTGAGATCATCCGATATCAAGCAGGTAATTTTTATCAGCTCCACCTCCGTTTATCCTAAACTGCCCGGGGTTGTTGAAGAGTCGGACGCTATAGATGGAAAAGCCGTAAGAGATTCAGGTAATGCACTGATCCGGGCTGAATCCATGCTGATGGATGAAAGTGATTTCAAAACCACCGTTCTTCGCTTTGGCGGACTTTACGGCTATGATCGCCATCCGGCTAAATACATGGCCGGCAAAACCAATCTGGATCGTGCCAAAGCACCCGTAAACCTGATACACCGCGACGACTGCATAAGGATTATTGAAAAAGTCATAGAAGATGAAATAACCGGTGAAATTTTCAATGCCGTTTCCGATGGCCACCCGCCTCGTGAAATGTACTACCGCGCCGCAGCTGAAGCTCTCGAAATGGTGCCACCAACCTTCAAGGAAGACACCGAGAAAGAATATAAAGTGGTCTCCAATCGCAAGCTGAAAGTGAAGCTGAACTACCGTTTCAAATATCCGAACCCAATGTATCTTGAGGTTTAGGGCATAAGTTTATTCCCTTGCCATACCCCTGCCCCTTCTGCTTCCGACGCTCTGCTCCGGAAGCCTACTGACCGGTTCATTTCATTAAGTCTTGTGATTTCTACCGAAGGTATTTCTTTACTTTTCCCATTTCGGGGCCCCGCTTCCCCTTATTCCTTCGCTCCTCTTTTCCTCAATCCGTCGTACCCTTGTACCTATTCTGTCACTCCCATTTACCTAATTCCGTCGTTCTCACATATCTCACTCCATCGCTCCCATTAAATCTATTTCCGTCGCTCTCATATACCTCATTCCGTCGCTCCGCTGCGGAATGAAAAGTGTTGATTCGCTTCCGCAGCTGAGCGTCCCAACTCTTAATGGATCTATAAAGTTGAATAAAATAGGCAATTAGATTAGTATACTTTTAATTTGCCTAAAAACGGGACTAAAGGGATATATGGATATTATTCTACTACTGGTGGGAGTTATTTTCGCTTTAGCAGGTGGCGCTCTTATCTGGAGCCAGCTTTATGCCCTGTTAT
>DATFJD010000157.1:0-3184 GCA_035269475.1 Halalkalibaculum sp. | reverse complement strand
AGAGCAGGCTTTTGATATGGGTGCCGCTGCTGTAGGTGCAACCATATACTTCGGTTCAGAAGAGTCGAACCGTCAGATCCAGGAAGTTGCAGAAGCGTTTGATAGAGCACATGAACTCGGCATGGCTACCATTTTATGGTGCTACACCCGAAATTCGGCTTTTAAGGTAAACGGTACCGATTATCACGCTTCTGCAGATCTAACCGGACAGGCGAATCATCTCGGGGTTACTATCCAGGCAGATATTATTAAACAAAAACAGGCTGTTAACAACGGGGGCTACAAGGCTCTTAATATGGGAGATTCATCCTACGGGAAGCTAGATGAAGATATTTACACCAAGTTGGCCTCCGATCATCCCATTGACTTAACTCGTTACCAGGTTGCCAACTGTTATATGGGGCGTGCCGGCTTGATTAACTCAGGCGGCGGTTCCGGCGACAATGATTTTGCCCAGGCTGTTAGAACGGCTGTAATTAACAAGCGTGCCGGCGGTATGGGACTGATTAGCGGCCGTAAGGCTTTTCAGCGTCCCATGGATGAGGGCGTAAAGCTACTTAACTTTATCCAGGATGTGTATCTCGACGATAAAATTGACGTAGCTTAAAGTTTATACAACCTAAAAAGCCTTATGGATAGCCTCCATAAGGCTTTTTTATTATTTGTATTATTGGGAGCAGCCAGCGTTTTATAAAAAAAGCTAGATTTACTAAGTATAGGATAGTACCTTATTCACCGGCTTCATTTAATCTATTATTGAGTTAGAAAAACTCTTCTTTGGCAGATAACGAAGAAAAAATACAAGAAAGTCCTGACAAGTATTTTTCGAAAAAATACCTGTTCATTTCAATTGCACTCAGTGTGGCAGGTATGGCTGTAGTGGTGTACCTCACTTACACCCCGGGAGTGTTAGAGCATCTCAAGCCAAAGCGATTGCCGGGCCTTTTTATCGCGCTGATTGTGTCTTTCATGAGGTTGTGGTTTTCTGCTGCAAGGATTCGCTATCTCTCTGAAAAAAAACTCAGCTGGATTGCTTCAATTCGCGTGATGCTCAGCTGGGATTTCACCTCGTCGGTAACTCCTTCCACAATTGGCGGTGCGCCGATGGCAACTTATGCCATGACCAAGGAAGGATTCAAGCTGGGACAATCAAGTGCCATAATTTTGTATAGCGTACTGCTCGACCAGCTGTGGTTTGCCCTTGCCGTCCCGATTTTGCTGGTAACGGGTGTCTACTATGAGGTAGTGCCAGATAATATCGGTATGGTAGGCCAGGCCTCCATGTTACTGCTATACGCCGGCCTGCTCTCCTATGCCGGGTTAATGGCTTACGGTGTACTTAAAAATCCCTCTGCCATCACAAAAGTATTAAACGGGCTGTTCAAGCTGCCATTCTTGAGACGCTGGCAGAATAAAATTGCGGAAGAGGCAAAGAATCTTGAAGAGTATTCACATGAGTTGCGAAAGAAGCCGAACAGTTTTCTATTCAAAGCTTTTTTTCTCACTACCATGTCATGGCTTTGCAGGGTAGCATTGCCTACTATTGTAGTTTTAAGCCTCTTGCCTGCCGATGTTGTCCTTTCGGTATTGCGTAGCCTGGCCATGAACCTTGCTTTCCTTATCATGCCGACGCCGGGTGGAAGCGGAGGGGTAGAAGGCCTGTTTGCTATATTCCAGGGACCTTTGATGGATCGGAAAGCATTTATAGGGTTGGCGGTTTTTGCCTGGCGCATTATAAGTTACTATATCACAGTTGGCTTGGGAATGATGGCTACCACCTGGTACATCAATAGGTCGGTTATTGATAAACTCCAAACCAATGAGTCGGCCACGGAAATTAAAGATGACATTTCAGCAGCTAAAAATAACTAAGAGTGGCTAAAACAAGAGTTCAATATCTGTGCGATGAGTGCGGCCATACCTCCACCAAATGGCTGGGGAATTGCCCGAATTGCGGGAGCTGGCACACTTTTAAGGAATTCAAAATAAAGCGGGACAAATCTTCTGATGATGACCACAAGGGGAAGGTGGAAGGACTGGATAAATCGGATCCACCCCAAAAGCTTGAGGAAATAGAAGATAAAAATGAGATTCGTTTTACCAGTAATATCCTTGAACTGGATAGGGTACTTGGCGGCGGATTTATGCCGGGTTCATTTGTCTTAATAGGTGGAGAGCCCGGAGTCGGTAAAAGTACCCTCACTTTACAGATTGCGAAATCGAACAGGGATCTTAAGATCCTTTACTGCGCGGGCGAGGAGTCGGCAGGCCAGATCAAGCAGCGAGCAGAACGGCTGGGAGTCCATTCGGACAATCTTTATATCTACACAGATACCATTATCAACAACGTCATTGATGAAGCAAGAAAGCTGAATCCGGACCTCTTGATTGTGGATTCCATACAAACCGTTTATAGGACCGAGCTTTCAAGTATGGCAGGGAGCATACAACAGGTGAAAGAGTGTGCCGCCCTGCTGCAGCAGGTTGCCAAGAAGCAGAACATTACCACCCTGGTCATAGGCCATGTTACCAAAGAAGGGGATATAGCAGGGCCCAGGGTACTGGAGCACATGGTCGATACGGTGATGCAGTTTGAGGGCGACAATAATAATACTTACCGCATATTAAGAAGTATAAAGAATCGCTTCGGACCGGCGCAGGAGGTAGGGGTTTTTGAAATGGTGGAGACAGGGTTGAAGGATGTGCTGAACCCGTCAAAGTTATTTCTATCTGACTATAACAGCAATGTAAGCGGTAATGCCGTGGTTTGTACCATAGAAGGGTCCCGGCCGCTGCTGATTGAAGTGCAGGCACTGGTTACCAACAGCAATTACGGCGTTCCGCAGCGCACTTCAAACGGATTTGACCAGCGAAGGCTATCACTGCTGCTAGCTGTTCTGGAGAAACGCGGGGGATACCAGTTTTCGGGACAGGATGTGTACCTTAACGTAGCGGGAGGCATGAAACTGAATGATACAGCCGGGGATCTTGCCGTGATCTCTGCATTGGTATCGAGCCTACTGGATAAGACCTTACCCGCGGATACCGTATTTCTTGGGGAAGTGGGGCTGGGAGCGGAAATCAGAACAGTTAACAAGCTGAAACAGAGGCTGGCGGAAGTGGAGAAGCTTGGATTCAAACAGGCATTGATTCCCAAATCAAACTCCCTGAATGAAAAGTCGGC
>DATFJD010000156.1:0-2182 GCA_035269475.1 Halalkalibaculum sp. | reverse complement strand
AAATGGGTATTGACACTGCAGTAAAACTTGATTTTCGGTTCGGTTCCGGAAGGACGAACGGTTACCATGGAACCGTCTTCGGTGACGAACTGCAGTACATTGGAAGAGGGTAAATCAATTTCGGTGATGTCCCCGGTCAGCTGATTTTTCTCTTCACCCGTTTTGTAATCTTTTACAGTGATCACTTTAGAACCGCCCAGCGAAGAAGGAGGGTTGCTTCGATAGTTCTTAAGCATTTGCTGAATCTCTTCGGCACCTTTGCGTCCCTTTTTATAGATGGAAACCAATTTTTCCCGGAATAAGCCGTGCTGCTTATAGATATCAAGCAGGGCTTCGTAGAGGCTGCTTCCCCGGTCTTTGTAGTAGGCCGTCATCTCTGCAATAATAGCGGCAGAAACAATAGCGTCTTTGTCCCTGACATGCTCTCCGATCAGGTACCCGTAGCTCTCCTCCCCGCCTGCAATAAACTGCTTCTTGCCTTCCAGCTTGGTCATCAGCTCTCCGATATACTTAAAGCCGGTGAGGGTATTATAGCAATCTACCTCATAGTATTCGGCGATGCGATCGATAAGGTAAGTGGTGACTATGGTTTTGACAATGTACTCCTTGCCTTCCAGCTTTCCGGCATCCTTCCAGGCTTTAAGCATGTAACTGATAATCAGTGTACCTGTCTGGTTACCGTTGAGAAGGGTCCACTCGTCATTCAGGTCTTTCACAGCAATACCAACCCGGTCGGCATCCGGATCGGTGGCCATCACCAGTTCGGCGTCTATCTCTTTAGCCTTGTCGAGCGCCATCGTCAGGGCTTCTTCCTCTTCGGGATTCGGATATTCAACCGTCGGGAAATTCCCGTCAAAGGTCATCTGCTCTTCTACCAGCGTCACGTTTTTAAAACCATATCTCTCGAGCGCCGGGGGAGCAAGCACGCCGGCCGTACCGTGAATAGGGGAGAAAACAATTTTGAGGTCTTTCTGCCGCTTTATGGCATCTCTTGAAATGGAAAGCTTTTCCAGGGCATCCAGGTACTTCTCATCAATCTCTTCGCCTATCCGTTCTATTCGTTCTTCAACACCGTCAAATTTAATTACACCGACGCTTTCAATATTCTGCACTTCCTCCATTACCTTTTTGTCCTGGGGAGAAACAAGCTGTCCGCCATCGGCGCCATAAGCTTTGAAACCGTTATACTCTTTTGGATTATGAGAGGCGGTGAGCATTACCCCTCCTTTGCAGCCTAGTTCACGGATTGCAAAAGAGAGTTCAGGAGTGGGACGCAGGC
Source organism: Halalkalibaculum sp. (assembly GCA_035269475.1). GTDB lineage: Bacteria > Bacteroidota > Rhodothermia > Balneolales > Balneolaceae > Halalkalibaculum. Next base: position 903 of record DATFJD010000156.1, on the reverse strand, counting down.
CGTCAAATAGGTAAACATGAATACCGTTGGCGGAAAATATATCGGCAACGGTATGAGCGAGGGTATCGGAATTATTTCGGCAGTCGTGGGCTATGGCAACCTTGATATGCTGCTTGGGATATTCCTTCTTTAGAAAATTACTGAACCCCTGGGTTGCCATACCGAAGGTATACCTGTTTACCCGGTTTGGTCCGACCCCCATGATTCCACGGATACCCCCGGTTCCGAATTCCAGGTCTTTATAGAAAGCATCCGTCAGCTCTTCATACTTTTCATCATCAAGCATAGACCTTATTTCATCTTTGGTCTGCGAGTCATAACTGCCTTCCAACCAATTATTAATTTTGTCCTGGATATTCTGATCTAATGCTTTCATAGTGCTCCGGTTTCAATAGTTTAAATTGGGTCCTTGAGAAAACCTTCTCTTTTATGTTCTGAAAAAAATAAAAATACTGTTCTAAAGCCAAGTTCAATGGAGCCGCAGCCTACGGTTTAAGTGTCCCCTTTTTTTGCCAGTTCACTTTCTTCCACACCAGCCAGACGCCGATGGCAACCAGGGGAATGCTGAGCCATTGTCCCATATTAATGGTCCATCCACCGGCAAAAGCGGCTTGATTGACTTTGGTGAACTCCAGGAAGAAACGTCCGCCGAACAGCAAAATAAGAAACAGTCCAAAAATGAAGCCTTCCGGCGGTTGCTTTTCATAGCGCTTGTAGATTATCCAGAGCAAGGCAAAAATGCCGAGGCTGAGGACGGCTTCATAAAGCATGGTTGGATGACGCGGAATCATATCTATTTTTTCGAACACAACTGCCCAGGGAAGATCCGTAGGTTTCCCGATTATTTCTGAATTCATAAAGTTACCCGTTCTGATCATGGCCCCCGCAAGAGCAACTACGATA
>DATFJD010000155.1:0-2377 GCA_035269475.1 Halalkalibaculum sp. | reverse complement strand
GGCGGGAATTCTTGCATTCTTTACCTACATCGACCAATATGCCTGGCTCTATGCCTGGGGCGCCGTAACAGCATTTACGTTGTTTGTGCAGTTTATTGCACCGACCTGGATCATGCCGCTCTTTAATGATTTTGAGCCTCTAGAAGACAGTGATCTTCGGCAAAAAATCCGGGAATATGCGGATAAGGTGAACTTTGCCCTGGAGGGAATCTATGTAATGGACGGGTCTAAACGATCCAGCAAATCGAACGCCTTTTTCACCGGTTTCGGGAAAAACAAGCGTATAGCGCTGTACGATACCCTGATTAACAATCATTCTGACGAAGAGCTCGTCGCGGTTCTTGCCCATGAAATTGGGCATTATAAGAAGAAGCATATCGTAAAAAATATGGCGGTGGGCATACTGCAAACCGGGGTCATGTTCTTCCTGTTATCTATCTTTCTTAACTCACAGGGCCTGTTCGATGCCTTCTATATGAATGAACAATCGGTTTATGCCGGGCTCATATTCTTTGGCATGCTCTATGCGCCCATCGATATGATTCTTTCAGTGTTTATGCAGCTGATTTCACGCAAGTACGAATTTGAAGCGGATGAATTTGCTTCTACTACTTATAAGAAGGAACCGATGATTCATGCCTTGAAAAAACTTTCAAAGGATAATCTTTCTAACCTGACCCCTCATCCCTTTTATGTGTTTCTGAATTACTCGCATCCGCCGGTGCTTCAGAGAATCAAAGCAATTCGAGCCACTGATTAGCATTATTAAACACTATGGGTTTAAGGGCACTGAGGAAAAGTGCTTAAATATTAATGTTTTGAAAGAAAAAAATATAAATACCGAAAATCTTTGGAAGGAATTCAGCGGACATATCCGCAATTTCATCCGGCAGAGGGTATCTGATGAAAATGATGCCGAGGACGTTCTGCAGGATATTTTCATGCGTATTCATAATGGAATCGGATCCTTAAAGAATGAAGAGCGGGTGGAGTCATGGGTGTTCAGTATAGCCCGGCGTGCCTTGTCTGACTATTACCGAAGCAGGAACAGGAAAAAAACGAGGCCCGCAAGCAACGAGATTGAAGAGCCGGCAGATGATGTGAATTTCAACGTTAATGAGTTTGAGGGTGAACACGATGTGCATGAAGAGGTGCTTTCCTGGCTGATACCGATGATTGAAGAGCTGCCCGAAAAATATAGTGTTCCTCTTAAAATGGCGGATGTAGATGGAAAGACCCAGCAGCAAGTGGCAGATCAGCTGGAGTTGTCGCTATCCGGAGCTAAATCAAGAGTGCAGCGTGCACGTGAAAAGCTGGGAGAAGTGCTGGCAGCCTGTTGTAAGGTTGAATTTGGTGAAGAGGGAAGAGCAGTAGCCTACCGCAAGTTGGAAGAGGATGAGTGCGATGACTGCTGAACAGGTTATTTAAGCCACAGATTGCCACAGATTTTACAAGTTTGCTTAGGGGCAACAAAAAGTCCCCTCTTGGGAGGGGAAATTTAGGCCGAGTTCATCGAGGCCGTAAATTGGGGTGGGTAAGAAAGGCTGCCTAAAGGTTCATTATATCAAGCGTGGACGCTTGATGTAGCCATAAAATCTGTGGCTTAAAAAAAATGCGTCTATTTGGGTTTTGCTCCGACTACATAGGTGAAAGGTTAATCACAACCATAATCAAACCAATAAAGGAGCTTATTATGAAACGCATACACGTAATGTTAAAAGTAAACAACCTGAACGAATCTGTTGAGTTCTACAAAACTCTTTTCGGCACGAATCCAACGGTACAAAAAGATGATTATGCAAAGTGGATGCTCGATGATCCCCGCGTAAATTTCTCCATTGCAGAACGTGTCGGGGAAAAGGGTATCGAGCACTTGGGTATCCAAGCCGAGAACGAAGAAGAGCTTGAAGAATTGAGGAACAATATTAGCCGCACTCACGGGCTGGCAGAAGACGAAGGCAAGACAACCTGCTGCTACGCGAATTCGGACAAAAGCTGGATTACCGATCCTCAGGGCGTATCGTGGGAGGCATTTTATACCTTCGGTGAGAGTGAGGTTTATGCTTCTGAAGAGCATGCCTGTTGCTAGCATTCACTGACAGCATAAAGGCCCGGCATCAGCTTTTGCTTCTGAAACGGGCCTTTTTTTATTTGCTTTAACTTTACGACTTTTAATCAAATTATATTCCTAATGGTGGCGGATAAGGATGACAATATTATGATGATAGATTTTTTGTCCGCCGAAATTTAATGGGCACACTATGCGTATCGAAACCAAAGCTATCCATGCGGGAATGGAAGTGGCGAACCCTGGCAAAGATATTGTTCCTCCGATATCGACCAGCACGATTTTTGAGATTGATCCGGAGGGCCGTAA
>DATFJD010000154.1:0-5578 GCA_035269475.1 Halalkalibaculum sp. | reverse complement strand
GCGCTCGAATTTGCGTTGGACACCGACTTGCTCATTAACTCACCGTTCGGAATCGTTACTATCGAATCGTCGGGAGTTACTATCCGGCAAGATCGAAGACCTATCTGTAATACCTCCCCATAATAATTGCCAACCTCAATTTTATCTCCCACCTGGAAGGGACGGTCAAGTATAATAATAAAGCCGCCGAAAACATTTTTCAGAATATCCTGGGAGGCAAAACCCACCGCAATACCAATCGATGCCGTAACAGTTAGCACTGTTTCAAAGGGTGGATTGATGATGCCGGCAATAATGATATACAGCGAAAATGACCATATAGTAATTCTTACAACCGGGACCAGCCTTTTTGTAAAGAGCCTGTATTTTGCAGATTTCTCCGAAATATTATCCAGTATCTGAACTACAAACTTATTGAGGAAATAGGTCAATACAAGAATGAACAGTGTCAGAAATATTACGCCAAATGATATAAGATTCCTGATTTCATCCAGTTTGGTATTGATTTCTTCACCGGCAGCGCCTGATGTGTCTGTTTGAGCCTGAGATACGGTATCCGTTTGTACCTGCAGCGGCATTACGATGGGTTCACCGGTACTGTTAGCCTGAACGGGTTGCTGCCAGGGCAAAAGCAGCAGGACTGACGTTAAAAGTAATAGCAAAACGTGTGGTGTTATCTTTTTCATAATGCGATGCTAAACTAAGTGAATAATATTCCGTTCTTTAAGAACCCGCACTATTTGACGGTATACCAGTTGATTTATAAAATACCGGTCTTTTTCCTGCCGAAGAATTCCCCTGGTTTTAAGGCGTACCAGCATGAGCTTGCTTTCCTGTTCCGTAAATTGCAAAATCTCTGACAGCTCTTTCGGAGTCAATGTATCATGCAATACGATGGTTGCCAGGGTAAAGAGCACATCCGGTTTCAGATCCTGAATAATTTCCATAGAGGTAACTTCAAGCGGCTTGATATAGAAATGGGTATCATCAAAATTACGGATAGAGCGTATCCAGAAAATCATAGCAATTGATGCATTACCCTCAGAAAGTTCGGTCAGATCTTCGAAATAGGCCTGTCTTAAATATTCACGTGCAGATTCTTCCTGATCCATAAGCTTGCGATATGCCCGGCTTTTGCTTTGAGACATACTCGGTTCAAACTGTAACTCGTAACCGCTGGATCGATGACGATTCATTATTACCGACTCGATCTGTTTTTCGTCCAGCTTATCGGTTCGCACAACATGAGAGAAATACTCCCCTACTGTAACTGCTTTGTCCAGAAAGTTCCAGGCATAAACCGAACAGCTTACTATCCAGAATATCGATTCTTTCGTTTCCGAAATTACATAAAGCAGGCTTTCAATAGCACCATATCCGTTAATGTTGCGCAGGTAAAAATTTTGAAGGGCTTCAAGAACTATCACTTTCTTCTCTTTGGCACTGCGGATAGCTTCAATGATACCCTCAATGGAATTGACATTTTCCAGTTCCAGCTCTTTTTCCATGAACTTGATGAAGTCCACTTCGCTGTAAATGCCACCGGCAAGGTTAATATCCTTGACTTCTCTTTCTTTAAAAAAATCATCGATGGCATAACTGAGGTAGGTTGATTTTCCAGCTCCTTTCTCCCCGACAACGGCAAATGTGGCCGGATAATCTTCTTCCCAGCTTTCAAACGCTTTCTTAAGGTTGCCGAAATTTTGATTGACAGCTACATAAAAACGTCTGTCCGTTTCCATATCAAAATTGAACAGGCGCCGGTAGATATAAGGCAACTCTTTGATTTTCGCATCAGTTTCAGAGAGATAGGTTGCAACATCTGTCTTAATTACTTCTTCAGTTTCTTTTTGCTCAAAACCAAGAAGACGGCGAAAAGAGGTAACGTATTCTTTAATTTTTTTCCACAGAAAACGTCGGCTTAATGCCAGGAAATCCTGAATACGAGCCCATCTTGCACCGGCTTTAGTCTGCCAACCCTGCGTTTTCTGTTTTACCTTGTATTTGGCATCGAGCAGTTGCAATTCTTTGGAATCACCTTCATGGATAAGATGCAGCATCTTTTTTGAAAACTCACTGTGCCCGTCAAGAACAGCAAGCTTTAGCTGTTCTTGCTTTTCCCTAATAGCCTCATTTGTATTTTCCAGCTTTGTCAGGGTTCTTTCCAAAGCTTCAATTATAATACTGTAAGGACTGTTCTCTCCACTTGGCTCTTCAAATAATTCCAGGGCGGAATTAAAATTAACCTCTATCACTTCCTGCACTTCTTCTAAATCGCCGCCTATAGTGACTAAAAAATCCTCATAATGCTGTTGCGACGGCTGTAGCTTTTTTAACGTGTGTTCCTTTAAACTTCGTACTACCAACAGCCTCCACTCCAGCATTCGGCAATCAAGTTCAGGGGGATTTTTATCCGGCTCAAGATCATGAACAAATAGAATATTTTCTGTTATTGTATTTGCTTTAAGCAATACATGCTCGGAAAAGAGATTCGCCTCATTAGAAAGCCGCGTTTCTTCTATTGTATCATTTAGTGTACTTCTGACTTCCTTTATAAGCTTTCCCAGCAGGTCTTTACTGTCATTAATTAAACGGTATGCGGTGTCTTTATTCTGCTGCTGCTCGAAATCTTGAATCTTCGCCTTGATTCCTTCAAGATCCTTTCTAAGGGACTTAAGAGGCTCGGTGAGGTAAGATTCAAAAAACTTCTCCAGGCTCTGTATGAAATCATGGCCCCGGTTGTCCAGTTTCTCTCTGAAATCGATAAATTCTTTTACGGTGTCAGCCTTTTCCAGCAGCTGAATATTTGCCTGATTCCAACGCTCCAGGTGCTTATCCAAAACAGACCGAAACTGGGATAAACGTCTCTCAATCTTTGACTCCTGGTAGAATCCTGCCCTACGCTCCAGGGTGCCGGCTCGTTCCAGGTAATAAGAAAGGTCATTCCGGATGGCTTCGAAATCCTTCTCAACCTGCTCTGCCAGCTCACCCTGGGATTCCCTGCAGCGCTGCAATAACTCGTCTATTGTTTCTTCAAGCGAAACAGCCGTCGTTTTTTTCTCTTCTGCGCTTTTCATTTCGCTCTCGAAATACTCTTCAGCCAAAAAGTTCTCAAGCCCGATAATAATGTCGGTAAGATGCCTGTAATCTTCGTCTACATGTTTCTGAAATAGTTTATCTGCCTTGTACAGGTGAAACTCGGTCAGCCTTCGATAGGGTATTTGCTGTCGCCAGGGCTCATAGGCACGAGTAGGCTTGTTCAACAGCTTCCTGAAAATATTTGAGAAATCCCGAGCAAAGATACCTAAGGTTCGTACAGATCTTTTTATAAACTTATAAAACCTGACATTGGGGGAGTCACTTTCCAGTTTCTTAAAACGGTCTTCGCTCTGGCTCACCGATACCTCTTCGGCAAGCCCCATGGTATGCTTCTTTACGTTGGTAAGATAGATATCAGCTGCCGTTGTCTCCTTATGTTCCTCGATTACTCCGCGTAAATTCTGCAGGCATTCACTGATAGCTTCCCGGAGCTTCTTCTTTTCACGAGTGGCATGCAGCCGGGTTTGGAGCCTCTCAAGGTTTGTTATGATATCATTTAAAAAATAGCTGCGTTTCTCCTTAACCGAACCGGACAATCTCTGGGCTATCAGTTCATTCAGTTCGGCTTTAAGGTCACGCATTCTTTTTTTCTCACTCATCGAAAACCCGGCTAAAGTAATTTTTTATGAATTTAAAACCAGATGACTCAAAATAAATACTATCTCCATTAAAGAAAGGACTCTATTCAACCATTTAAAAGCGCCAAATATATATCTGTTTTCATTCTTAAGTAAATATTATTTAATTTAATTAAATCTGTGTTATGCTTATTATTACCATTTAGAACTGATAAGCGCCCCATAATCGTGAAGGTTCAGCAATATATCAAAACGAAGACTGTGACTGACAATTTATCCATGTTAAAATCATGGCTCGCTCTCGCCGTATGCATGCTTTTTAGTATTTCAGGCTATGCCCAGCAAAATAGCTTAAGCCGAGTCTCTGCAGCTGAACGCAGTGACGGAAAGGGATATGTCATCCGTTATCACCTGACCGAAGAGGCTGACTCCTTCCGTGTGTTCCAGCCTACCACCGACCTTATTCAGATGACCCTTTACGGGGAAAGCATAGATACAACCGATGTAACCCTGGCCGGTTCAAACAGTGTATTTGACGATATCAGCTTCCATGATATCCCCTTTGGAATAGGGGTCGACATCTACCTTCCAGACAGCACCTACTTCAAAGCCAAGAGCTATCCGGACGGCAATAGCGATGACCTTCTGCTGGCTTTAACCTATGCCGAAAGGGAAGATATTGCTTATCTCACCGAAGGCCTTGACCCGGTTATCTGGCCTCGCCTGTCGAATGACGATGATGACATGCTCGTCGGAACCAACCGAAATATCCAGAATGTCAGCAGCCGCGAGTATTCCGACAACACCTACAACCGAGTCAAAAACAAGATGAAATTCGACGTGGTGGTAATTGATCCCGGACATGGCGGCAAAGACGTTGGGGCTATTGGTTACAAAGGGGTGCAGGAGAAAGGTATTGTATTGAATATTGCAAAAAAGGTGGGCGGTTATATCAAGGAGTACCTGCCTGAGGTGAAAGTTGTTTATACCCGTGATGATGATACCTTTATTGATCTGGAACAGCGCGGCCCCATGGCCAATAAAGCAGAGGGTGACTTGTTTGTCTCTATTCATGCAAACAAATTTCATAACAAATATCCTCACGGTACCGAAACCTATTTCCTGGGGCTCGAGAAGAGCAAGTCGGCGCTTGAGGTTATGAAAAGAGAAAACAATGTAATCAATGGGGACGATTTTGACCCGGACAAGGTGCTCTCGCCTGAAGAGCTTCTGGTTTATGAACTTCAGAACAGCGGCTATATCGCTACCAGCGAAAAACTTGCAGGAATGGTAGAAAATCAATTTTCTGACCGCGCCCAGCGTAAATCCCGCGGAGTCAAACAGGGACGTCTTGTTGTGCTTTACCAGGCCTCTATGCCGGCTATACTTGTTGAAACGGGCTTTCTGAGCAATCCAAGCGAGCAGCGTTTCCTTTCCAGCGATTATGGGCAAAGCATCATCGCTTCAGCCATTTTCCGTGCTATCAGAAACTATAAGGAAGAGTACGAGAAGAGTCAGCACTTTAACACCAACTAGTCGAGCATTTGGAACCACTTATTATTGGCGTAGCCGGAGGCAGCGGATCCGGAAAGACAACGGTAGTCAGGCACATCATAAACACCATCGGTGAAGATAACATAGTGTTGCTGCAGCACGACTCCTACTATCGTGATCTCAAGCATCTGTCTTTTGAAGAACGAAGCAAGCAAAATTTCGACCATCCCTCCTCCCTGGAAACGGAATTGATGATTCGCCATATTGAAGCTCTCAAGGAGGGTTATCATGTGGAAGTGCCTATTTACGATTTTTCAAATCATGTCAGAAAAGAAGAATCGCGGGAGGTCTATCCCAAGAAAGTAATCCTCGTAGACGGCATCCTGATATTCAGTGAAAAGGGACTC
>DATFJD010000153.1:0-2349 GCA_035269475.1 Halalkalibaculum sp. | reverse complement strand
CTGTTGAAGTGAATCATGGGCAGATTCGGGTATACCGAGTAGAGCGGGTTTGAACGGTATGGCCCTGATTCAATAGCCCCGCTAAGATCTATACCGTCTTCATTCAGCGTGTTTAAATAATAATCATAGTCACGAGTAACGGAGTCGGACTCAACAGAATCCTTGCCGGGCCGTTTTAGCAGTTCTTCAACCGGTTTGGAAAAAAATGGCTCATTTCTGAATGGCTCGTCCTCTTTTTCCTGCCCGCTACTTTGAGCAAAGGCGGATGAAGCAGCTATCAAAAATATCAGAAGCGTTTGTAAGGCAATTTTCATACTCATAGAACATCTTGATTTACTGGAAGATGTACGCATTTTACTTCAGTATGTTGCATGTTCACATCAATTTTTTGCTTTTAAAACCATTACCGTAATATCATCTTCGTGATCTTTAGTGCCCGACCATTTATCAATGAGTTTGGTAACCTGCGACATGATATCGGAAGCCGATGAATCAGCACATTCTTTAAACGCTCTGGATATGCGATCTAAGCCAAGCAGCTCCCGGTTTTCATTAAACAGCTCCATCAGGCCGTCACTCATCAGAAGTAAGACGTCTTGGTTTTTCATATGAAGCTCTTTCTCCTGGTAGGGATATTCAACTGTACTGCCCAGCGGCATGCCCTTTAAGATCATCGGCTTTACCTCCTTGCTTTCACTGCAATAATATAATGAAGGCGGCATACCTGCCGAAGTGTAACGGATATGGTGCTTCTCGCACTTTAAAAGCATCATGCCCATATACATCATTTTGAGGTCCATATTCCTGATTCCGGAAGACATTCTGCGGATCATCTCCATATTCTCGTGGTCATTTGCCAGCGTATGAAAATAACTCTTGGCCGTAGCGACAATGATGCCCGCTTTCATACCATGCCCGGTGGCATCGCCTAAAGCAATAGTCATGGTGCCGTTTTTAGAGATACTGAAATCATAGTAGTCTCCCCCTACCTCCTGGGCGGTCTCCATAAATACTGCAATATCCCAGTGATCGTTATTGGGGATCTGTTTTGGCAGCATGGACAACTGCAATGCACGTGCTTCTTCCAGTTCTCTTGATTTCCTTTTATTCTCGGCTTCCAGTAGCTTCCGCTCCATCTCCTTTTCTTTGTTAATTCGCTCTTGTTCAAGAGATCGCTCGGAAAGATGCTTCACTTCCAGCAGTTTATATTCAAGACGCTTATGGGTTTTGGCAAAATCCCGGGACAAGTAGATTGACATTGAGAGAATGAGAATTACCGACCCGTAAAGATTGCCCAAAATCGGATTACCGGAAAATATTTCCATATTTCTCAGTATGGTGAACAGAACCCCTCCCACAAAGCCTATTAACCCAAATCCGACAATCCATATACCCTCTTTTCTTCTGTAAAAGGATATCAAGAGAACCCGAATGATTTCCAGCAATGTCAGGATGACAAATAAATCGCGATACATGCCTAAACCGGCCGCATTATACCAGGTAGCGACTGCGAGTCCCAAACCTGCTGCCAAAAACAACCAGAACTGTAAAGGAGTTTTCTTGTAAAAAAGGCTATATGCAAAGCGCAGGGCATAAATCACCGTCAGCATCAAAGCAATCAGGGAAAACCTGAAATAGGTAATCCCCATGAGTGGCGATTCGGAAAAATTTGTTTTGATTAGCGTAAAGGTGAGCAGTGCCAGGAAACCGGCAAACAAGGCAAAATAAAGATTTCTTTTTTCTAAAGGATAAAAGGCAAACAGCAAAAAATGAATGATCGTAAATGCCAGCAAGCCACCGGCATAAAACATCTGCGTCCACGGGGTCGTCATTGTTTTCTCAATAGCCTGGCCCACATGATAATTTAAATCTCCAAGCAGAAAGCGAAAGCCTGCGTTAAACCCGTAACTGTTATAAGATTGAGCATCATGGTTGGCATACCGAACAGCCAGTACCTGTTCGGTAGTATCCTCAAAAATAATGGACCGTGGCTGATGATCCCTGTAAGGCATAAAGTCTTCTTCAAAAATAGAAACCTGTCCCATTCGGTATAGCAATTTCCCGTTGAGATAGATTTCCGATGCACCATTATGCTGATCCGGAATCAGTGCCAGCGGATAGTTAACCAGGCTGGAATCAGGCTTGATATGCAATCGAAACCAACCGATGCCTTCCCATTCAATAAAAGGCAATTCAGAAGGGTCCAGTTTGGTACTGACCTCCTGCCAGCTGCTGTCTTCAAGGGCCGGATCAGCCCATGAAATATTATCGCCGGGACGGAACTTCCAGGTGTCGGTTATATAAATGGTCTGGTCTTCAACTGAAAAGTTTGAGGCGGATATTTCAATC
>DATFJD010000152.1:0-2127 GCA_035269475.1 Halalkalibaculum sp. | reverse complement strand
AGAGGGCACCATCGTAAGCTCCAATACCTCGGGTTTGCCAATCGGTGAGATCGGCGAGGAGTGTACGGATGAATTTCAAAAACACTTTTTGGGGACGCACTTCTTCAATCCCCCGCGATATATGAAGCTCCTGGAGGTGATACCCACAGAAAAGACTTCCGGTGGTGTAGTCGATTTCATGACCCGGTTTTGTGAAAAAACGCTTGGAAAAGGCGTAGTGCAATGCAAGGATACCCCGAACTTTATTGCGAACCGTATCGGTATCTTTTCCATGGCCAGCATTATGCCCTATTTCTTTGACAGAACTTTCCGTGCCGAAGAGATTGATTTTTTAACCGGTACTATAACTGGTTATTCCAAGGCGGCCACCTTCCGTACTGCGGATATGTCGGGGCTGGACGTAATCAGCCATGTTGCCTCAAACCTGTATCCTGCCATTCCGGATGACGAGCGGCGCGAAGTTTTTAAGCTTCCCGAAGCCTTTCAGAAGATGGTGGAAGACGGCAAGCACGGTAACAAAGCAGGCAAAGGCTTTTACAAGAAAGTGCAAACCGATTCCGGTAAGGAGTATAAAGTGATCGACCCCGAAAGCTTTGAATACGAATCTCAGATTGATCCCGAATTTGAAAGTGCCAAGACAGCTAAGAAAGAGCATAAGACTTCCGGAGAGCGTTTGAAATTCATGGTCAACCGGGATGATAAAGCGGGTAAGTTCCTCTGGGATATCCATTGCGACCTGTTGCTCTACTCTGCCAACCGCATACCCGAAATAACAGATTCCCTGGAGTCTATAGATCGCGCTATGAAATGGGGCTTCAACTGGGAACTTGGACCTTTTGAACGCTGGGATGCCATCGGTGTTGAAGAATCGGTAGAGCGCATGCAGGATGAGGGAAAAGAAGTGCCGGATTCCGTTCTTGAGATGCTGGATTCGGGAAGAGATCGATTTTATGACAAGGAGAAAGGCACGGTTTACAATCTTGCCAGCGGGAAAGTAGAATCTCTGAGTCCGCCGGCAAAAGGTGCCGTGACGGTTTCATCTTTGAAAGCCGATGGTAAGGAGATAATGGGCAATGACAGTGCCGGATTATATGATATGGGTGACGGTATCGCCCTTTTCGAGTTCCGTACCAAACAGTATACGCTGGGCTTTGAGCTGGTTCAGACGCTGCAGAAAGCCTGCGAAAAAGTAAAACAGGATTTCGATGCCTTGGTGATCAGCCATGACGGGGATAATTTCTCATACGGTGCTAACCTCATGGAAGCGATGGGCGCATGGCAGCAGGGCCGAAAGGATCAGGTAAAACAGGCTGCAAAGAATTTTCAGGATACCGCCGTCGGCCTGCGGTATCAGCCGTTTCCGGTTGTAGTGGCTCCCTTTGGAAGAACACTGGGCGGCGGGGTTGAATTTATGATGCATGCCGATAAGGTGGTTGCCCATCATGAACTGTATGCCGGACTCGTTGAAGCCGGTGTCGGATTAATACCCGCCGGGGGCGGAACGAAAGAGATGCTCAAGCGGACGATGGACAGCCTGGTGGAGGATGAACAGGTAGATCCCATACCGAATATCAAAGAGATTTTTAAGACTATAGGCATGGCCAAGGTCTCGGAAAGCGCCCGAAAGGCAATGAATTTTGGGTATCTGAGAGACTCAGATGTGATTGTGATGAATCGGGACCTGCTGATTGCCGCCGCCAAGGAAGAGGCGAGAACCCTGGCCGATGTTGGGTACCAGCCTCCGGCCAAGCCACAAATTAAGGTTATGGGCAATAAGGGGCTGAGTTCTTTGAAGCTGATGCTCTATATCATGCATGAGGCTGAATTTATTACCGACTATGATAAGGTAGTAGCCGGGAAAGTAGCTTGGGTGATGAGCGGTGGCGAACTGAGTGAACCGCAGGAGGTGCCCGAAGATTACCTGTTGAAATTGGAACGGGAAGTTTTCATCGAGCTGCTGGAAGACGAACGAACCCAGGCCCGTATCGAGCACATGCTCAAGAAAGGAAAACCGTTAAGGAATTAGTTAATTGCTATTGGTTATTAGTTATTTGTAATGCTATATAAATGAAAGAGAAAAAATCTAAAATTACGTCTTTTGAAGATCTGAAAGTATGGAAGTCTGCA
>DATFJD010000151.1:0-2078 GCA_035269475.1 Halalkalibaculum sp. | reverse complement strand
TCTCATCCGTAAAAAGCTGAACATTGACCAGATTAAAAAGCGTCAGCAGCTCAACCAGAACCGGAATACCGATGCCTACAACCACCAATATACGCACCAGTCTTTTGGTGGATTTTTTATTGGCTTTTTTGTTCTCGGGGCTGCCGTCTTCCATAGCATTCTTGCACTGCCATTTAATAGTTTTCAAAGATAATGTAAGAAATCATTCCCGTCCCATAAATAAGCATTGCTGTTCCGGGGTTTTACAGGTTTATGGTAAATCCCGAGAACCGGTCCCGGGATTTCATCAAAAAGAGTTTAGAAGAAAGGTAAGAACAAGGAAGGCCTAGGCAGGGCTCCCGGTTCGAAGATACCGTCTTTGACCATCTCCCAAAGCGGGAATGAGTATGCCAGCACAACCAGAATGAGTGCCAGTATAACCCATAACTTCATATTGTCCAGGATAGGAGGTGTATGTTCCGTGCCTGATAGCGGTGTAGGGATATGATCATCCACAGGTTTCTCGGATTTTTCGCCGCCAAGCCAGGTTGAAATTATCACCCATAGGAAAAGTATCAGCGATATAGTCAGTATCGTACCGCCGATGGCAATTTGCCAGTTCATTTCTGCCATGCTTCCAAACACCGGTTCAAACTCAAAGCCTGAGTATTCCACTTCTGCCGTTCTTCGAGGTACTCCCGCCAGCCCCGCCCGGTGCATGGCGTTAGACATCAGCGTCATTCCAAGGAACCATGCATAGGGTTGAATCAGGGCCAGTGTTTTGAAATTAAGCTTCCGGCCTGTAAGCTGAGGGACCAGCCAGTAACTGATGGCCATAAATGTAAGTGCCACTGCAGTTCCCACTGTCAGATGAAAGTGGCCGGGTACCCACAGGGTATTGTGGATGAGTATGTTCACATTCATTCCGGCATTGATCATCCCACTAAAGCCCCCGGCCGCAAACATAATACCGGCCAGGGCACAGCCGGCAAATGCAGGACTGTCCCAGGGCAGCTTGCCGATCCATTTTAACAATCCCTTGCCTCCTCGCTGCCGGGCGCCGTGTTCCATGCTGGCAACTACGGTGAACAGCGTCATCAGGCTGGGCAGCAGGAGCAGCATAGTCGTTGCCATGGCGTAGAACTTAAAGCCTACCGAAATGCCGGCGTCTGCATATTGGTGGTGATATCCCACCGGGGTGGAGAGAATAAGAAAAATAATAAACACAATACGTGTCATGGAATCGCTGAAGAGACGGCCGCCCGATAGCTTCGGCAGTATGGCATACCAGACATAATAAGCCGGCAACAGCCAGAAGTAGACCACGGCATGACCAAAAAACCAAAACAGTGTCCTTGGCAACAAGGGCTCTATTTCCGTGACCCAGCCCAGTGACCAGGGAATCAGCAGTCCCACCACTTCCAGCGCAAGGCCTATGGTACAGACGTACCACATCAGCATGGTAAATAAGGCCATGAAGGTAAGAATAGGAATGCGGTCGTCAGGATGTTCTTTTCGCCATTTATTATAAGAACGGAACCAGTCGGCACCTGCCATCCAGGAGCCTACCAGTACCAGTGCCAATCCAATATAGAATAGCGGATGCGCCTGCAATGGTGGATAAAAAGTATAGAGAACGGCAGCTCTAATGGAGCTATTGGGCACCAATCCTCCCAGGATTGCAATCGTCGCCATAACCAAGCCGACGACCATCAGCCAGAACCACGACCAGGTAAAGGTCATGCTCTCCGGTTCCCGCTCAAGGCTACGGGTCACTCCCCAAACAAACAGCCCGGCAATAAAAAAGGTGGTGAATATCAGGGCCAGAAGCACGCCGTGACCGGTAAGCAAAGTGTAATACTCCCCGGAATTAAAGAATCCGCGAAAAATATTAGTGCGATGAAGAGCCTGTATAAACCCGAACAAACCACCTATCGCCAGGGCAGTGAAGGCGACAATAAAATTTGCTTTGGTTACTTTAGCCGCTTTAGGATATTGATTCAGGAATGTCATTCTACCAGATTGCTTTTATCAAACTCAGATTTAGGAACCACTTCTATCAAACCTTCCATCACATGATGGGCCGGCCCGCAGTATTC
>DATFJD010000150.1:0-15195 GCA_035269475.1 Halalkalibaculum sp. | reverse complement strand
CCCGATCTGCGTTTCCCCGGCCCGGATTACGGGAAAGTCTTCTCCAAAGTCGTCGGTAACGTGTTCCGGCTTGGTTGGACTCGGTTTTCCGGAGGTATTTGCACTTGGAGCGACCAGCGGACCGGTCTGCGCTATTAAATTTTGAGAAATTGGGTGGCTTGGCCATCGAAGGGCAACTGTGGAAAGTCCCCCTGTTATTATATCCAGCACCTCAGGTCTTTTCTTGAAGATTATCGTCAGCGGGCCGGGCCAGAATGATTTCATGAGCTTTTCTGCTGCCTCAGGCACCTCCAGTGCGAAGTCATTTACCGATTTTATGTCCGCAATGTGAATGATGAGGGGATTGTCGGATGGCCTGCTTTTGATTTCAAATACCTTTTTTACGGCATCGGGGTTACGGGCATCTGCCCCGAGGCCATATACTGTTTCAGTTGGGAATGCTACTACTTCCCCGGACTTTATCAGATTTACAAACTTCTCAAGCAAGGCTTACCTCTTCTTCAATCTTTGGTGAAATCACGATAGACTTCAAATAGTTCGAAGCGGCTTCCAAGCCGGGGATATCGCTTATTACAAAGCGAACCCGGCCGTTTTTCTGAACCACATTTAACTCGTTCTCTTTTTCTTCCTGCAGCTTTTTAAGCAGGGGCTGGAAGCGGTTCTGGTAAAAATCTTCGCCGAGTTCCGACTCATTTTTCGGACATACCAGCCACATGCGGTCTGAGCGAACGGTCACTTTGGTAAAGTAATTCTGTGATGCAAATAGCTTTATTCCGGCGGCCAGAACGAGGTTGTGCCCGGCATCGGGCATGGGACCGAAACGGTCTGTAATTTCATCTTTCCAGTCAGCGATTTCCTCTTCAGAGGAGGCTTTTGCAAGCTTTCTGTAGAGGTTAAGCCTTTCGATATTATCGGAAACATAGTTTTTATCGAGCAGTGCGGGCACGTCAAATTCAACGGTTGTTTCCGGCAGTTCGGTTTCTACCTCCACATCCTTGAAGACGTCACTGAACTCCTCTCTCTTCAGTTCTTTTACGGCGTCATTAAGTATTTTCTGATAAAGGTCAAAGCCCACGTCATTGATATATCCGCTCTGTTCGGCTCCGAGTATATCACCCGCCCCGCGGATATCCAGATCCCTCATCGCAATATTAAAACCGGAACCGAGGTCAGAAAACTCTTCAAGAGCAAGCAGGCGTTTCCTGGATTCGTTGGTCAGTGTTTCAATAGGTGGAGTTATCAAATAACAGAAAGCTTTTTTATTGGATCGGCCTACCCGTCCCCGAAGCTGGTGCAATTCGGCGAGCCCGAAACGATCGGCCCGGTTGATGACCATGGTATTGGCGTTTGCAATATCGATTCCATTCTCTACAATATTTGTTGAAACCAGCACATCGAATTTATGCTCATAGAAATCCTCAATAATTTTTTCCAGTTTTGATGAGCTCATCTGGCCGTGTGCAGAACGGACCCGGACATCCGGTATGAGCTGCCGTACCATATTAGAAACTTCTTCAATATTTTTCACCCGGTTATGGATAAAGAATACCTGCCCGCCGCGTGACATTTCCTGCATGATGGCATCACGGATCAGTTCATGGTCAAAGCTGTGAATTTCGGTTTCTACCGGCTGCCTGTTGGGAGGCGGGGTGTTGATGATGCTCAGGTCGCGAGCCCCCATCAGTGAAAATTGCAGGGTACGGGGTATGGGGGTAGCTGTCAAAGTAAGTACATCAACGGTAGCACGGTACTCTTTAAGCTTTTCTTTGGCGGAGACACCGAAGCGCTGTTCCTCATCGACAATCAGCAGTCCCAAATCGTCGAATTCAACATCTTTAGAGGTCAGGCGATGCGTGCCGATTACAATATCAACTTTTCCTTCTTTCAATTTCTCCAGGGTTTCGCGCTGTTCGGCTTTGGTACGGAACCGTGAAAGCACTTCAATGGAAACCGGGAACTCCTTCATTCTTCTGGAGAATGTTTTGTAATGCTGATCGGCTAAGATGGTAGTGGGTACCAGCACGGCCACCTGTTTATGATCCATCACTGCTTTAAAGGCTGCACGGACGGCTACTTCTGTCTTTCCAAAGCCCACGTCACCGCAAACAAGCCTGTCCATGGGCATTTTCTGTTCCATATCATTTTTAACTGCTTCTATGGCATCCCTCTGATCAGGAGTCTCCTCGAACTCGAAGCGGGCCTCCATCTCTGTCTGCCAAGAGGTGTCGTCATCAAAGGCGAAGGCCTTCTGCGCTTTACGTTTGGCATACAGCTTGATCAGGTCACGGGCGATGTCTTTGACACGTTTCTTGGTTTGGGCTTTTTTGCGAGCCCACTGTCCGGAGCCCAGTTTTGTGATCCTCGGCTGGGTGCCTTCTTTGCCGGAATATTTCTGGATCTTATGAAGGCTGGAGACATTGACATATAAAACGGAATCCTCTTTGTATTTGAGAACTACGGATTCCTGCTCCACTCCTTTAATTTTAATTTTTTTAAATCCGGCAAATTTTCCGATCCCGTAATCCACGTGGACAACATAATCGCCTATACTTAAATCACGCAGTTCTTTAAATGAAATGCCGCCATGATACTTTCTCTTTTTGACTTTGGGGCGGTGGTAACGGTTAAATATCTGATGATCAGTGTAAACAGCCAGCCCCTTTTCTTTCAGGATAAAACCTTCATGTATGGTGTCAATAGACAGGTGGTAGCGCAATTTCTTGCTTTGCTCACCGAGCAACTCCTCAAAACGATCGCGCTGTCCTTCATTGTCGCACAAGATATACACGTCATATCCCTGGAGACTGAGTTCTTCAATATTATCTCTCAGCAGCTTGATGCTTCCGTTGAAATCGGGCTGCGGGGACGCCTCCAGCCGGTAGCGAAAATCTGCGTTCTTACCTGATGAGAAACCTCCAAAATGAAGCTTTGTAAATTGAGCGGCTGAATCCCGGTACTCCTCCGGTGAAAAGAAAAGCTGCCGCGGTATTGCGTGATCTTTCTCATCCTCAAGCTCATAATAATTTTCTTCTGCTTCCTTGAAACGGTTTTCAAACTCTGCCTCAATCAACGGCTCATTAAATAAAATGAGCAGAGTGTGATCATCATCGAAATAGGAGAGAAGATGCTTTTTTTCGCCCTTATTCAGGTTGGTGGCATCCGGAACAATGCGCACCACATTGAGGAATGAGATCGATCGCTGGCTATCCGGGTCAAACTCCCGAATGGAATCTACTTCATCTCCAAATAATTCAAGCCTTATGGGATATTCACCGGAATAAGGAAAGATGTCGACAATACCCCCGCGATGAGCAAACTCACCCGGCTGATCGACAAACTTAACCGGCTGGTACTCCTGATCGACCAGAGACTCCTTGAGTTTTTCGAGGTTAACCTCATCGCCTGCTTCAATGGTAATTGAAACGGAAGCAAAGGTTTCCGGGGAAACGATCTTGTCAAAAAGGGCCTGTGCGGAAGTTACCGTCACGGATTTTTCAGAATGCTGAATGCCTTCCAACACTTCAGACCGCTGCACCATAAGGCTGCTGTCGGTTATATGCTGCTCGTCGTACGGCCTCTGGCCGGTCTGGGGAAAATAAAGTGCCTGCTCTATACCGATCTGATCAAGATCTGATTTCAGGAACTGGGCATGCTCCACATCGGGGTATACAGCTACGATCTTGTCATACTTCTCAGCAAGCTCAGCTATAAAAAAAGCGTGCGAAGATCCGACAAAATGCTCGAGATTGATGCTCTTCTTAGCCTTGATGTGATCTTGAATATCCTGCCAGGGAACCAGGGAGGATAATGTTTTGGATATGGATTTTAGAGCCATTAAGTGATAAGAGATTATAAACTGAATTAGAACGCAAATTAAACAGTTTACGCAAACATCGAAAACCGAAACAGCATTTCGTTTCGGCATAAATTTCCAGCCAAAGCAGATTCTTTAGGCTGCAACCCGTATTTCAGTAGCAGGTTCAGAAAAAGGAATATAAAATGAGCGGTAATAAGTTGCCGAGGGAGCGTAGTGCAATAAAGTGTTAACCGATTTCGGGTTAGTGCAGGAATAGCGGCATATATTCAGGCAGGTTCTGTCCTGAACAGAACCTTTTCGGATACCACGGAAAATAGCAGCAGCAGAAAGGCCGGGATTAGAAACCAGGCATACAGGTCTTCAAAATCTGTGAATATAAGCTCTTCTATTTCCGTTTTTTCGAGTTCATCTATTTGACTATAAATTTCCTTAAGCCTCTCGGTGTCTGTAGCCCGGAAATAGGCCCCGTTACTCATTGAGGCGATTTGCGTCAGCATCTCTTCATCTATATCCACTTTTACATTTTGGTACCGTTTCCCGAAAATGGGGTCCTGAACCGGGTAAGGCGCGGTGCCGCGGGTCCCTGCACCGATGGTATAAATCTTGATTCCGTAGGTAACGGCAAGGTCAGCTGCCGTAACAGGATCAATTTCGCCGGAATTATTTTGTCCGTCAGTAAGCAGAATAATGACCTTGCTTTCCGCTTCGCTCTCCTTGAGGCGGTTCACTGCGGTAGCGATGCCCATTCCGATAGCTGTTCCGTCTTCAACAATGCCCATCTGAACATCACCGAGAAGCTGTTTTAAAAGGCGGTAATCCAGGGTTGGAGGCACTACTGTAAAGCTTTTTCGTGCAAAAACTACCAGGCCGATACGGTCTGATAAACGCTTGTCTATAAAATCAACGGCTACGCTTCTTGCGGCCTCGAAACGGTTTGGCTTAAGATCCTCAGCTTTCATGGAAGTTGAGATATCCAGGGCCAGTACTATATCAATACCCTCGGCATTGCGTTCAACGGTGGTATTCTTGAACTGAGGGCGGGCAAGTGCCAGGACGATCAATGCAAAAGCCAGCCAACTGGTTATAGGACCTAACCAGACTCCGTACGTCCGCCAGTTTCCCGGAAGGCCGGTTAATTTGGAGGTATCTGAAAAAGTTAGTGTTGGCCTTCTGTTTTTCAGCTTCCGCCAGACATACAGTCCTATGACCGGGAGCAGCAGTAGCAATAACCACAAAAATTCCGGATTAGCCCAGGTCATACCCTCTCCACCTCTGAATTTTGTGATTCCTCAAAAGCCTTACGCTTTTCCTCGTTTTTCTGTTGGTGCTTCCTGCGCAGGTGTTCAACTCTCGGTTTGTCTACTTCCCTGGCACGCTCGAGGAAGGCATCGGCCTTTTTCAGCGCTTTTTCAGCCTGCTCTTCTGTAGGAGTAAACTTGGCAAATTTCACCATGTCGGCTTCCTGCAATACCGCCTTTGTTTTCTCTATAAGCTCAGAATCAACCGAACGGCGGCTTAGTTCATAAAGTATCTCACGGCTTGTTGACTCAAGCGCAGGAATACGATACAGATCTTCAAAATACTCACGGATGGCATCTCCGAGGTTTACATAGAAAACTTCAAAGTCTTTTTCTGAACTGAAGGTATATCCTTTTAGCTGGGAAAGAATATTTCCGAGCCTGTGCAGTGGATCCTGAAAAGGGGTAGGGGAATAGGCCTGTTTCTTCTTCACAGGCTTGGGTTCCAGTGCTTTCTCATTATAAAGCTTGTACAGATACCAGGCTGCAGCCCCAAGTAGTAACAGGGCTACTATGTATGGCCACCAGGCTGCGGCGAAATCAAATATAGGCTTTAGCGGCCGCAAGGTTTCCTGGTCTGACTGAAGCACGGTTCTAAAGGGTACCGGTACGGGATTGGTATACAGAACTGTGGTATCATTGGAACTTACGAGCTTTACGGGCAGTTCCGGTATTCGCGTTTCCTCGGTACCGAAAAATTGCAAGTCATAAACCAGGCTGTCTTTAAACTCCGTTACCTGGAAACGCTGCAGGGAACGTATTTCAAAAGAGGAGCCGAAACTGGACGAGTCGGGAAAAATAACCTCTTCATAAGGCTGATCTTTACTAAGGGTAATGGCATACGAAACCCTGTCCCCAACACTCAGGGAATCTATCTTGGCATACTCAGTGACATTCTGTGCCTGCAGTGAAGCCGGAAATAACTGGAACAGGATTCCCGCAAAGAGTATAAGTGCCGTTACGTGTAAAGACCTTCTATTCAAAGGAGATGGATTAAACATTTCTGAATTAACAATGCAATGCACTAAATATTGTATTGCGAAAGTGCTGAATTCGGCGCTAAATATAGAAAAAATCTTACCGTTCAGAAAAAATGATGCGTACTTTTTACGTTAGCAAGAATTAAAGAAATCTGCATCCAAAGCGGAAAAATTGTATGTTAGGTAGGCTGAAATTTTTAAATCAATAAATACCCGTAAATGCAAAGACTATTAACGCTTCTGGCTGCTGTTGCCGTACTTATTT
The DNA here is from genome assembly GCA_035269475.1 of Halalkalibaculum sp. GTDB lineage: Bacteria > Bacteroidota > Rhodothermia > Balneolales > Balneolaceae > Halalkalibaculum. Next base: position 8,835 of record DATFJD010000150.1, on the reverse strand, counting down.
CCTGCAACGAAACGACAGAAAAGAAGACAACCGGTGAAAAAGCTGATAAAGTTGCCGTCGATACACTGAAAACTGAAGCGGAAAGTGAAACGGGAGAGTATGATGATTTCGGCTTCAGGATTGATACTGCCAAAGTGCAAGATCATAAAGTCCTTAAAAATGAAAGCCTGTACCTGATTTTGGATAAATTTGATTTTTCTGCACAGGAGATCTATGCAGTGACCCAACAGGCAAGGGACCTTATAGATGTCCGCTCTTTCAAGCCCGGACAGCGATATAGAATCTATGCCTCTCTGGATGAAAAGGGTAATGAGCCGCTGAAACGCCTGGTCTGGCAGCCGAACCCGCTGGATTATGTGGTATTCGACTGGCAGGATTCCCTGCAGATCTACAAATCCAGTAAAATGCTGACGACCCAAACAGAAACGGCTTCTGCAGAAATCAACAGCTCTCTTTACGAGACCATGGTTCGGGAAGAGCTAAGTCCCTTGCTGGCTTACAAGCTGTCTGAAATATACGCCTGGGAAATTGACTTTTTTACCCTCCGGAGCGGTGACCGTTTTAAGATAGTCTACGAAAAGAAATTTATAGACGACACATTTTTTGAGATTGGTGAAATTAAAGCTGCCTCCTTTACCCATCGCGGGGAAACCTACAATGCCTTTAAATACGAAGGCGAAAAAATCAGCGGATATTTTGACGAAGAAGGCAAAAGTGTTCAGAAAGCTCTGCTGAAAGCACCTTTCAAGTTTAGCCAGCGCATCAGTTCCGGATTTTCCCATAATCGATTCCACCCGGTTCTAAAGAGGAGAATTCCACACTATGGCGTTGATTATGCCGCACCTCACGGAACGCCGGTTTTGTCGGTAGGTGACGGTACCGTAACCGAATCAAGGTATCGCGGTGCTAACGGGAATATTGTTAAAATACGGCATAACAGCACCTATGAAACGGCTTACCTGCACTTAAGCGGATTTGCACGCGGCATTAAAGAGGGCAGAAGTGTAAAGCAGGGACAAGTGATTGGCTATGTGGGGAAAACCGGACGCGTAACGGGTACTCATCTAGACTACCGCATATACAAGAACAACCGGCCGGTTAATCCTTTAACCGTCGACTTGCCTTCATCGGAATCCATCCCTGAATCTTCCATGAAGAATTATCGGAAAAAGCTGGACGAATATATGGATGAACTCAATATTTCAGGCCAGTCCGGTACGGACAGCATGCTTACCGGCAATAGAAAAAAAACGGGAAAGGAAACTTAGAAAACCCGTTTCTATCTGCCGTAAGCAATAACTTTAAGTGGATCCGTCTTGGAGGCCACTCTGGCCGGGAGCCAGGAAGCAAGCCCGCACAGTAAAAAGGTAACCGCTGCTACAATAATGAAGTCCAGTCCGTGAGGTTCAACCGGCGCGTAAGACATGTAGTAGTTTTGCTCAGAAAGCGGAATAAGCTGGTAAGTGCTTTGAGCCCAGGCAAATAGCAGGGATACTCCCATACCGATAATCAGTCCCGCGCTTGCCACAAAGAAACCTTCGAGAAGGAATATTTTTCTGACTTTTTTGCTTTGAGCACCGATGGTTTTTAGTATGCCAATATCCCTGGTACGCTCTATGACCATCATCAGAATGGTTCCGATCAAGTTAAAAGCCGCAACAATGATCATTACGCTTATAACAAACGGGATGGTCTCTTCCTGCAGGTCAACCCAGGCAAATATGTTTCCATACTGGTTGTAGATCGTCTCCGTGTAATAGGGAAAGGGGAGGCTTTCTGAGAGCTCTTTGTCAAAAGACTGTATTTCAGAATTGTCCTTGAGGCGTATTTCAACCGCGGAAGCATGAACCCCCGGAATCCGGAACAGTTCCTGTGCATAGCGCCGGCTGACCAGGGCGTAGATTTCATCAAAGCGATCGATTCCGGTCTGATAAACTCCTTTAAGCCGGAACTGCTGGATTTCGGGTGAATTCAGAGGGGAGGGGATGCCTTCAATGGTATAGGCGGTTAGCACCGATCCGATAGTTGTATTTAAGGTTCTCGCCATTTGACTGCCGAGGATGATGCCCGGCATTCCCGCCGAGTCGGTACTTAAGTCAAAAGCGCCCTCCGAAATGTATTGGTTAAGGTCCGTTACATCCCCTTCGGGTTCTACTCCTTTAAAAAAGATACCGGTTACTTCTTCAGGCGACTGAATCATGGCTTGGCCGTATACCACTGCCTGGGCGTTTTCGATCTGCTCATATTTTTTAAGATCGGTGACAAGAGTATCCGATCTGTACAGCGGATCGCTGGAGTAGCTTGATATGGTGATATGCGGTGCGAAGCCAAGCACCTTGTTGTCGATTGTAGACTTGAACCCATGAACTATGGAAAGTGCTATCAACAACCCTGCAGAGCCTACAGCCACCCCTGTGATGGCCATTATTTTTATAAAGGAAAGAAAGCGTGATCCTTTCCGCTTACCCTTAAAGTACCGCAGTGCTAAATACCACTCAAAGTTCATAAATGTTCATTTAGGAGATTTCGCATCAGACAAAACCGGAATACGGTAAAGAATATGTAAATATTATCGCGAGTCTCAATCTTATTTTAGGAAATTACTCCGTTTCCGGTTTCATCTGGGGAAAGAAAAGAACATCCCTGATGGAGTCGGAATCGGTCATAATCATGGCTAGCCGGTCTATCCCGATTCCCAGGCCTGCTGTGGGCGGCATTCCGTATTCAAGGGCTCTTACAAAATCTTCGTCAATCTCCATGGCCTCTTCGTCGCCTTCGCTTCTTAATTTAGCCTGTTCTTTAAAGCGTTCTCTCTGGTCAAGGGGATCGTTGAGCTCAGAAAAAGCATTCGCAATCTCTTTTCCGTTGCAAATACACTCGAAGCGTTCTACGAGCCCTTCTTTCTCCCGGTGTTTTTTTGCCAGGGGACTCATTTCAATAGGATAATCAGTAATAAAGGTCGGCTGTATAAGTTTGGGTTCCACAAACTCGCCGAAGATCTCATCGATGATTTTTCCTTTGCCGGCGCCTTCTTCAAGATCAATGTGAAGTTCCCTGGCTACGCTTCTAAGTTCTTTCAGGCCTTTTCCGTAGAGATCTTTGCCTGTTTCCTTTTCAATCGCCTCAAACATTGGTATGCGCGGCCAGGGGCGCTTAAAGTCAATTTCATGATCTCCAACCTTGACCTTTGAAGTTCCGTGAAGCTCTTCAGCTACATGTTCAATCAGGGCTTCAACGAAGTCCATCATCCAGTTGTAGTCTTTATAAGCGACATAAAGTTCCACCTGGGTAAATTCGGGGTTGTGAAAACGCGACAGCCCTTCGTTTCTAAAATCCTTTGAAAATTCATACACCCCGTCATAGCCTCCAACAATCAATCGCTTGAGGTATAATTCATTGGCTATTCTTAAATAGAGATCCATATCCAAAGCATTATGGTGGGTCTTGAACGGCTTTGCGGATGCTCCTCCGTAGACCGGCTGCAATATAGGAGTCTCTACCTCCATATATCCCTTGTCATTCATGAAGTTACGCATGGATTGTACCATTTCGGTTCTCCTGCGAAAAACATCCCTGACTTCAGGGTTTACGATAAGGTCAACATAGCGCTGGCGGTACCGCTGTTCTTTATCCGTAAAGGCATCATATACTTTAGTCTCTCCGTCTTCCGTCTCAACTTCCTTGGGAACAGGTATGGGACGCAAAGTTTTGCTGAGCAGTACAAACTCCTTGGCATAAACAGTTGTCTCGCCGGTACCTGTTATAAATACATGGCCCTTGACTCCTACAATGTCCCCGATATCGGTGAGTTTTTTGAAAACGGTATTATACTCTTCCGTCCCCACGTCATCACGGCGAATATAAACCTGGATGGTACCGTCGGAATCCTGAAGATTGAAAAATGTAGACTTGCCCATTATCCGGCGCGTCATGATGCGGCCGGCAACGGCAACCTGCTCAGCCTCTTCGGCATCCTGGTCATCTTCTTTTACCAGTTCCGGCTTGTTCAGTATTTCCTCGCTGGAGTGCGTGACATCAAAATCATAGGGATAAGGGTTGATGCCCATTTCCTGGAGTTCCTCCAGCTTTTCTAGGCGTATTTCATGTTGCTCGCTGATGGAGAGTTCGGAATTACTCATGGTAAATGATTGATAAAGAAATTCTGTTAATTAACGTGTAAATTTTAGTCGCTTAAAATAGGGAATAAACAACAGAGTTGTGAGTTTTTCTCTTTGCTTTATTGAACATAAAACTTCATTCTAGAGGCATAAACCTTAACCCGACTCTCAATAAAATTCATTATGAGTTATTCCCTGTTGAACAATGAACATCTTCCTGAAGGGATTTACCTTGGTATGGGTAGCATAGATCACTCGCAGGAAGTCCTTCAGGTCTTGGAGGATGAGGAAATCGTAGAATACGAGAGTATTAAGAGTGATAATAGAAAGAATGAATTTCTTAGCAGCCGTCATTTGATTAGAGGTCTTGCTGCAAAATTCGGTTTGCTCGAGAATGATTTCAGGATCCGTAAGGATGATTTGGGAAAGCCTTATGGAGAAACAGGGGACAAACATTTTTTTCTGAGTATCGCCCATTCTGCGCATTATGTTCTCTGCGGGCTTTCTGAAACTATGGATATTGGCATTGATTTGGAACCGGCGGACCGGAAGGTACACGAGGGGCTCAAAAGCAGGATATTTCATACTGAAGAAAAAGATGACATCCGTTCTCTGAAGCTGATTCAAGTCTGGACCTTAAAAGAAGCGCTGGTAAAGTTGCACGGCGGCGGACTGAGAACCAACCTTAATGAATTGCGGCTTCAGAAAATGAGTGAATCCGAGTACACCACGATATTTAATGATGATAAAAGCGCCAGAATTTGTAGTTTTAAGCATAATGAACACTGGGTTTCCGTTGCCTATTATCAATAATTCAAAAACACATCTGCACACAGTCTAGCAATGAATATCACTTCATTTCCAAAAGAGAAGATTCAGAAAGCTTTAACCGATGCCGGGGCCAAACACTCCGGGGCTAATGACCATATACGGCTTTTATTTTCTCCTACCGACATCGATGAAAACAATTTTGAAAGGGCCTGTGACATTTACAGCCGTATAGACCCTGAGAACTATGAAACAGTCGTGGTGATTGAGTCTTACGATAAGGTGCTTGACAAGAAGCTGCCTATGCCATCTAACAAGTACTTTGAAACACCCCTTGGCAAGGTAGAAGTCAATGATTATATGCGAAATGAATTTTGCGATGAGGATGATGATTTTTTCATCCATGATGAAGGGTATCATGAAGATATGAGTCTCTTCAGTCAGCTAATGATGCTGCAGTGCATGTTCAAAGAATTTTCGGTTGTTAGCGTTCAAGTCGCAGATATGGCTCAGTCAATTGTAAAAGAGCTGGCTCATGTTATGCAGGAAGTATTGGCTCCAAGAAGAGCCCTGATTGTTTTTTGCTGTCAGCTGGATAACGACTGCAAGGAAGAATTTGAAAAAATAAATAAGCTGCTCGAGGATGATAATGAGTCGGGCCTTCTGAATTTTTTGAATAGCGGTGAATCACATATGGAAGGTGTCGCAACCTTCATTGCCGGGGTTCTGGTTGCCAAAGCGTGGGAACTGGACATCAGTTTTCTTGAGAGTGAATACAACGATTACCGGGGAAGCTTACTGACAGGTTACGCAGAACGCCAAAAAGTACTACTCTAATTCAAAGCTATGAGCCGGCCTTCAGCCACCATAATCGGAACAGGTTCTTTGGGTTCGGCCCTCGCTAAAGCTTTGTTTGAGAATAACTACACCATAACCAGCTTGTTTAACCGGCGGCTGCGAAAGGCGGAGTCGATTGCCCGCGAAGTAGGAGCAGAGTATTTCTCCGAATTTCCTGAATCTGCCGAAGAGCTCGGTTCCCTGGTTTTTCTGACTGTTCAGGATTCTGAAATTGAACATTCTGTGGATAGTCTGTGCAGAATTTCTGATGATTTTTTCGGGCACACAGTCGTTCACTGTTCGGGCAGTAAAGAAGCATCACTGCTGGAACCGCTAAGAAACAAGGGAGCTCGGATTGCCGCTTTTCATCCGCTTCAAACCTTCACTGCCGGTTCCGGCACCCAGGATTTTAGGAATATCTATTTTGATGTAGAAGCCGATGACAATACCTACGATCGCCTGCGGGAAATTGCCGATAACCTGGGCGGACAAACCATTCGAATAACAGCGGCTGCCAAACCTTATCTCCATGCCGCGGCTGTAATGTCTTCGAACTACCTGGTTACCTTGCTCGACATGTCAGGTAAGATTGCTGCATTAGGGGGCATCAATAAAGAAGAGGCAATGCAAGCCCTTTTGCCGCTTGTTCGAACAACCATACAGAATATTGAATCAAAAAGTACCGCAAAAGCGCTCACCGGCCCGATTAAAAGGGGAGACGCCGAAACGGTACGGCTCCACCTGGAATTATTAAAACGGGACAAGCATCTGTTAAACTCGTATAAGAAGCTGGGTTTGGAAACGTTACAGGTTTCAGAGGATAACAGGGGCCTGACAAGGCAAAAAAGGTCCGAAATGTACCGTCTGCTCAAGGATGAAGAATAAACGTATTGACGATGATTTTTATGATCAGGTGTACCGTGTTGTAGCAGAGATACCTGAAGGAAAGGTGACAACCTACGGCGCTATAGCTTCCTACCTGGGAGTTGCTTCGGGCGCGAGAATGGTGGGTTATGCCCTGAATAAGTCACATGAATCAGGCATTCCTGCTCACCGGGTATTGAACAGGCTTGGGCAGTTAACCGGAAGGTCACATTTCCCGGATGATACCATGCGGGAGCGGTTACAGCAGGAGAATGTCCATTTTATTGAAGATTATACTGTAGATATTGAAAAGCATTTTTGGAATCCAAAAGAATTAGATCATGATGAAAACAGTTAACCGTAATCAATGGCTTATGGCTGTGTTTGCTTTATTCCTGTTAAGTGCATTCAGCCTGCATGATAGATCCGTCAAGGAAAACAGGGATAGGGATCCGCTGCTTAAGGATGTAACGGCAGAAGAGCTGAAGGGAATAATTGAATCGTATGAAGGGGAGAAGGCAGTTCTGGTAAATGTGTGGGCCACCTGGTGTGCTCCTTGTATTGAAGAGTTCCCAGAAATTGTTGAAATACAGCGCAAATACGAAGACAGCTTGCAGGTTATTTTTATTTCTGCGGATTTCGCTGACAGCCGGGAACGCGCCCTGCAATTTCTGAAGGATCATGATGTTGACTGGACAACCTATTTCAAGGCCGGTAACGATCAAAAATTTATTGAAACACTTTCTGATGATTGGACCGGTGCGCTGCCTTTTTCAAAAATTATAAGTAAAGAAGGAAAGGTGGTAGCCAGTTGGGAAAACAGTGCTACATTCTCTAAATTTGACAAACACGTTAAACGGGCTCTAAATCTTTAAATATTATGAAGAAAGCGACTTTATTTATCACGCTATCGGTAGTTGTAACGGCCTTTTTCGGTGCCTTTTCTCCTGCGGAAATTTCTCTGCCTGCAGAGCTTGAGATCGGGGCCAAGGCACCAATGACCGATGTAGAGGTCAAGGATGTTTCCGGTGAGATGGTTACGCTGAAACAGGTTTCCGGAGATAATGGCTTGCTGGTTATTTTTTCCTGCAATACCTGTCCATGGGTTGAAAGATGGGAAGATCGCTACAACCCGCATGCAAGGCTGGCAGAGGAGAACGGAATTGGAACCATTGCCTTAAATCCAAATGCGGCATACCGGGACCGGGGCGATGGTTTTGAGGATATGCAGGAGCGCGCGAAGCAAAAAGGATATGAATTTTACTATGCGCTCGACAAGAACAGCGAAATGGCAAAGGCCTTTGGTGCAACCCGGACCCCGCATATCTTTTTGTTTAACTCGAATATGGAGCTGGTTTACAGGGGAGCCATTGATGATAATGCAAAATCAGCTGAAAATGTTAAAGAGCCCTATCTGAAAAATGCTATTAAAGCACTGGGGGCAGGCGAGGATATCAGCGTAAAAACCTCGAAATCACTTGGTTGCACCATTAAGTGGCCTTCCTAAATAATTCATATTCGTCATAAAAATAGTTATTTTTATAAGTTTGTCAGCCTGACGGGCTTTCTGCACTAACACGAACATACCATAAGAGAACAACGGAACGGTTTTAATGCCAAAATGGACTTTACATACGGAATTCAAATTTGATGCGGCCCACCTTATTGAAGGTTATGACGGTAAGTGCGGACGAATGCACGGGCACAGCTACAAGGTACGCATAAGCGCAGAGTCCGATAAACTGAATCCTTCAAAATATCTTGAAACTCCCGACATGGTCTGCGATTTCAGGGAGCTTAAATGGGCCTCAAAAGATGCTGAAAAAGGAGGTTTCGACCACGGGGTTCTAAATGAGTTAATGGAAGTGAATCCCACTGCTGAGCGCATTGCAGAATACATTTATAAGGAAACGGACCAAAAGATTCCGGATGGTATAAACCTGAAGGTAACGGTCTGGGAAACAGAAAAAAGTTGGGTAGAATACACAGAATAGAATGTTTACACCTGTAAAAGAAAACCAAACCCTGGAAACCATACTGGAACGCAGTGCGGAAGAGTTGAATAAAACAGAACTTCCGCTGATGGAAGATTTCTACACCATCCAGGGCGAAGGTGCGCACACCGGCCGGCCGGCCTATTTTATCAGGACTGCAGGCTGTGACGTCAACTGCTGGTGGTGCGATGTACAGGAGAGCTGGGACGAATCAAAGCATCCGGCTGTTGAAGTCGGTGAGATTGTGCAGCGAG
>DATFJD010000149.1:0-3923 GCA_035269475.1 Halalkalibaculum sp. | reverse complement strand
ACCATCGCCTTTTCGCGGTTTTGCATTTGCGACCGCTCCTGCTGGCATTCGGCTACTACCCTTTCTTTGGATCCGTCAGAAAGTTCCCCTTCCCAGATAAGCCTAACCCCGGTTTCTACTTTGTTTACATTCTGTCCACCGGCACCACTGGCATGAAATCGCTGCAGTTCCACTTCACTTTCATTGATATCAATGTCAATGGTATCGTCGATTAGAGGTGATACAAAGACCGAACAGAAAGAGGTATGCCTCCGGGAGTTGCTGTCGAAAGGTGAGATCCTTACCAGGCGATGTACCCCGCTCTCTGCTTTGAGAAAGCCGTAGGCAAAGTCACCGCTAACTTCGATGGTGGCACTTTTCAATCCCGCCACATCCCCCTGCTGGTATTCGATAACCGAGATCTCAAAATCCTGCTTTTTAGCCCATCGTGTATACATGCGGTAAAGCATCTCCGCCCAGTCCTGGCTTTCGGTACCGCCGGCACCGGGATTAAAGGTCAGTATAGCATCGCGATGATCATCTTCCCCGCGAAGCATATTCCTGAACTCAAGCTCTTCAAGGCTTTTCTCGAGGTTTTTAACTTCCTGCTTTATTTCCTGCTCAACATTTTCTCCCTCCTCCTTAAATTGAAGGTATACCTCGATACTGTCTTTAAGGTCATTGAGATCATCCCAGCTTTGTACCATGCTCTTTTCATGGTCCAGCCTCTTCATGATTTGCCGGGCATGATCCGGATCATTCCAGAAGTCGGGATCCTGCGTCTGCTCCTGCAGTTCGATTATACGTACTTTGCGCTGATCATAGTCAAAGGTACCCCCTGAGCGCATCCACGCGCTCAAACAGTTCGTTGAGATAGTCGGTATTTACGGTAGTGCTGCTCATATTTTCTTTTTGTTAGTTTATAGCCTGTTTATAGAATGATATAATGGTAAACCGGTAGTGAAATTACTAACTGCAAAACTACAGATAATTATAAAGATTTGGCCTCTATTTCATCAGCCTGCCCAGTATCACACCAATGGCAATACCGCCTAACAGGCCTATCAGAACCCCTTCTTCGGGATGGGACCGAACATACCGGCGTCCCTCTTTATAGTCCCTGCTTATTTCATCCCGGAGCTTTTCTCTTTCATTATGAAGCTTGTCAATCAGCTTGTTATAGACTTTCGCCTTATCAGGAGAAGCTGATTCTTTTTTGGATTCCTTTTCTTCTTTTTTTGCCATATTCAGTCGGTTAGTTATCCATTGCCTAAAGATACAAATTTAACGGGGATTCTCAGTTTGTTTTTTTGATATAAGTGATAAGAACCTTAACAATTAACTGACATTTTATTCATGGCAGGTACATAATTATTGTATAGGTTAGCGTGCAGATATGAACGCATTGCATAATATATTCCAACATTTGCAGGGTAAACTATTTGAGTCGCTGGTTTCAAACCGGCTGGTATACAATACCTGCTGGGAAGATCCCAGGATTGACAGGCAGCTCTTAAACCTGGACTCTACAAGTGAAGTGGTCATGCTAAGCAGTGCCGGCTGTAATGCCCTCGACTATTTACTGGATGAACCCGAAGCCATACACTGCATCGATGCCAATCCTGCCCAAAATGCCTTGCTTGAGCTTAAAAAGGCACTCTATCAATATGGCAATTATGATTTACTCTGGAGTTTGCTGGGCCGGGGTTTTGATGAGGACTTTCCTAATATTTTCCGTCAGGAGCTGGTGAAACATGTCTCTCCCATTGCCGGTAAATTTTGGGAGCGGCATATAAACTATTTTAGTCGGCCTTTGCCCGAAGGTTCATTCTATTATCAAGGCACCTCAGGTAAAATTGCTTTGATGATACACAATCGCATTAAACACAAAGGGGTCTATAACCAAACACTAAACCTGTTAAACGCGAAAACCCTCGAGGAACAGAACTATTACTATCAGGATATTAAAAACCATTTGTGGAGTGTCTTTTATAAGTGGCTGTTTAAAAGAAATGCAACAATGGCATTATTGGGAGTTCCAAAAAGTCAAAGGAACATTATCGAGCAGCAAACAGAAGGCGGGTTGATTAGTTTTATAAATGAGGCTATGCGTACTGTCTTTACAGAGCTTCCTATTCAGGACAATTACTTCTGGAGGGTTTACCTTACCGGTTCCTATACGCAAAATTGCTGTCCAAATTATCTTAAGGAGGAACATTTTGAGTATTACAAAAAGAACAATAGCAGGATTTACATACATAACTACACCCTGCTTAATTTTTTGCAGAACAACCCGGGTTCGTATTCTCATTTCATACTTTTAGACCATCAAGACTGGCTCGCCGATGCCAAACCGGAGATATTGGCCAGCGAGTGGAAGCTAATACTTGAAAATGCACGCCCCGGCGCCAAAATATTATTCCGGTCCGCAGGTACACAGTGTAATTATCTGCCGGAATTTATTCACGATCATGTAGAGTTCAATAAAGACAAAACTGACCGGCTTCACCCTAAAGATCGGGTTGGGACCTATGGCAGTACGTATCTTGCGGAGGTGATACATACATGAGACCCAAGGATAAAGCACATCTTTCCAGGATCCGGAAATATTACAAATACCACTCCGTGATTTACGACGCTACCCGATGGAGCTTTCTTTTTGGCAGGAAAAGGCTACTGTCTAACCTGCCGGATTTGAAACCTTCTCCACGCATACTTGAAATAGGTTGCGGCACCGGTAAAAATATTCAACTTCTTGAAAGCCTCTACCCCGATGCTACTATTGTCGGCATTGATTTGTCGGAAGACATGCTGGAAAAGGCCGGGCAGAAAGTGGAAGAATCAAAACAAGTAAACCTGATACACTGCCGATACGGTACGGAACCTCACGGCCGGGATCCCTTCGATCTTATTTTGCTATCCTACTCACTGACGATGATCGGTGATAGCATCGAAAAAATACTTCAACAGGTTCATGAAGATCTCAATCCTGATGGATACGTCGGTGTGGTTGATTTTCACAACACCCCCTTTAACTGGTTCCGCCGCTGGATGTCTAAGAATCATGTGAAAATAAATGGTACCCTACCCTCGCTGCTGAGGAAGTACTTTACAGAACAAAGGTATGCAGTTAAGAAGGCTTATTTAGGATTCTGGGAATATTTTACTTTTATCGGCAGACGAAGCTGACACCACCCAAGAGTTAACACTTATTATCTGACCGGTTAAGCGAACAATAATCGTGAGGCTATTAATCGCTGCCCACAAAAAAGGCGTCTCCGCGTATACATTGTTTTTGCAATTGGTTATCTTGGGAGTCAAAATAAATCAGGTGCAATGAAAGACATACAGGAAACCATAGAGAAAATTGAAAGTGAGCTCCGGGAATCCCCCGGAGAGCCGGATTTGCATAATGAATTGGGCATCGGCTATCATATGCTCGGTGACTACGGTGATGCAATCCAAGAGTTTAAAAAAGCTGTAGAAAGGTCACCCAAAGTGGCCAAATATCATTTTAACCTTGCCAACAGCTATTATGAATCCGACCGGATCGAGCTTGCTATCAACTCTTATATGGATGCCATTGACTTAAAGCCGGACTACGTTCCAGCCATCAATAATCTCGCTGATATTTATGAAATAGCCGGCAAAACAGAAAAGGCCAGGGAGCTGTTTGAATACATAACCAGGATAGAACCAGAGAATGCGCTTGGATACCTGAATCTGGGTAATCATTTTCTGCGCGATAACGATACCGTTGAAGCAGGTAAAAATTACCGCAAAGCCATAGAGCTTGATTCCGCCTGTTATGAGGCCTATAACAATATCGGTTTTATATTAAAGCATCTTGGAAAATATGAAGAAGCCCTTCCTTATTTTGAAAAGTGCCTGCAGATAAACCCGGATTATCAACCCGCCATAAAAGATCTTGAAAAATGCAGGGA
>DATFJD010000148.1:0-8321 GCA_035269475.1 Halalkalibaculum sp. | reverse complement strand
CCTTAGTCTTTTTATCCGTCATCTTCATCATAGTGATCACCTCGCTGGTTTAAGGGTAAGATGAATTTGAACTCCACACCATTACTCTTTCTGTTATGTACCTCAGCTTTACCATTCATTTGTTCCAAATACTGCTTCACTACTGATAGGCCGATACCGATCCCTGTTTTCGAATCTCCGGACAAATTACCCTGCCTCCACTTTGGCTCCCAGACTTTTTGCTGAATTTCCTGGGGGATACCCGGGCCTTCATCGGCAATAGACAGCTCCACATTGGTCCCATTTTTTCTCAGCCTTATATCAATTTGCTGGCCATCCGGCCCGTACTTGACGGCGTTATCAATCACATTAATCAGGATTTGTTTGAAGCAGGATGGATCCAATTCGGCCATGACCGGTTCGAGGTCCAGCTTGAAGGTGACAGAGGCTGAATCTGCCTGCGGTTTAAATGCCTGAACCACCTCTTCTACTTCTTCATCAACCTGAATGGTTTCTATTGAAGTAGTTACTACCTGCCTGTCTTTAGCCGTATAATTTAGAAGGTTGGAAATCAGCCGGGACAACCTTTGCGATTCTTTTTCAATAATCTTAAGCGATTTTTTAACCTCACCTTGGCTGCGAGTCCGCCTGTTCAGCAGGGTTTCGGCAAACATTCGTATCTGGGTCACCGGCGTTCGCAGCTCATGAGAAACGTTCGAGATAAAATCTCTTTTCATGCTGACCAGCTTCATCTCATTTTTAAACTGTACAAAAGCTACAACGCCCAGTCCTGCCGCAATTGTAAAAAGTACGATCAGAATAATATTTGATTCTCCGTGCAACCCGCTACTCATAAAATGTAAATTTTCCGGATTGGATATCGCCATCGTACTCCTAAAAACATCGAGATCTTTCCCCAAATTGGCCTTAATCGATATCTTCTTATCAGACGGATCGCCTGAAGAGTAAATTCGAGAGCCGGTTTGCGTGCGAATTTCCATGGCCATCAATTTTCCGGCAGCTTGATCGCCGGTAACCGACGCGGGCATTATTTCTTCTTTCCTCCAGATCTCACCAAACAAATCATCCAGATTCTTTACCCGTGTTTTTGCACCCAGAACCAGCTCCTTATTTAGGGGAGACAGTCCCGGAGACCGTACCATGACTGCCAGGTACTCCTCTCCCTGCTCATTTGCATAGAGTTTTTTATGAAGTTCACCCTTGGCAAGTGCGGCTGCTTCTATCTCATCTGAAAGCCACTGCTTAAACTCGGCTGCCCCGGCCTCATCAACTGACCTCAGATCAATCTTACGGGACTCTGTATCATAAACAAATACACTCTCTACCGGCTTTAAATAATTTCTATCACATTCTGTTTCACCTGTCCCAATTGAGTCCCGGTTATAATTTGGAAGATTGAGGTTGATAAAAAGCTGTCCATTTTTTTCTTCAACTGATTCCAAAACCGTTCTAAGCGTCCGGTATGCCGACCGCTTTAAACTCTCCCCGGCTGTAGTGCTATAAACCCAGGATGCAAAACTGACTTTGTCTTCCAATGCCGACTCCAGCGCCTTTTCATTTGACTGATTCCTGTGCACGGCATAAGCCACAATTAGCCCGGTAATTAAAAAGGAAAGGATCAGTAGTGTTTGCAATCCCCGTGATTTCCCAATTAACTGAAAAAGCTGCTTCATACTAATAAATTTCATTACGCATATATATCAACGCTCCGCATGTTATCTTCTGCAAGCAATTGCTGTGCAGTATCTTAACGGAAACCATTGCTATTACCTTACGACATAGGAATAATCGTGTTTCAATATGCTTTGAGCGACAGGCAGGGCTCTTTTAAAGGGTAAGGCGATAGTGTAAAATGCTGCTTGCGGAAGGGGTTCGTATTGTATAGAAAAAGTAGGGCCGCAATACTGCGGCCCTACCTGTTAATTTTTTTAGTTTATAGATTTAAGAATTGAGGTGATCTTGAACTTTGTCATGAAGGCTTTCACCTGAAAAACCACTCATAACTTCCAGTATCTCACCTTCCGGTGATACCAAGACCTTATGCGGACTACCTTCAAAGCCAAATGATTTAAAGGTTTCTTTCGCATACTCCCTGTCATCACCGATCACGGTGTGTTTCCAGGGCATTGAATATTGCTGATCCATAAACTTTCTGACAGTCTCTTCTTTCTCATTATAAGAGACCGCTATGATTTCAAAATTTTGGTTTTGGAAAGCTTCATAGGTTTCATGCAGGTAAGGCATTTCCTTGACACAGATACTGCAGGAGGTACTCCAAAAATAGAGTAAAGTATAGCTCCCCTTTATCGATTCTTTGGTGACTTTAGTATTGTTATCCATCAATTCGAATTCAAATTCCGGGAGCTTATCGATTACCTCCGCGGTATTGCCATTATCTACGGCACATGCCGGTGGATCTACCAAGGTATTCCATGCAATCAACCCTAAGGATAGGGCTGTCCATATCAACGATATCGTAATTATAACTTTTTTCACTAATTTCATGACGGGTCCTCCAATTTTTCGAAGATTTCAATTCAATTTTTTAGCACCGTTTGTTTTAGTACCGGATTAGGAGAACATTACGAAGTCCAAATTGGAAAGATGTTAAAGGCGGGTAATAAAAATGTAAGAGAAATGTTAAACCTAAATCCCAACAACACGGTTATAGTTTTGAGGGATTGAGGGATTGATTTATTGAGTTTTACAAACAGTGTTCAAATTGCAAGTGACAATGAATGGTTACGTTTCAAATTCTAATGTTTTAAACATTGGATATTGCAATTTGGAACTTGTTTGTAAATTGAAATTTGAACATTGCTATTTTACCACCCTTCCCCTTATTCCTTAAATGGTAACATTGCATTGCATCTCCCTACCTATTGTGTATCATGGCAGTATAGGATAGGTAAAAACCCTACAGTTTTATTACATTGAATCCTTACAAGGTCACTTGGTTTTTCCTGTTACTATTCTTTTAATAAATATTTACCCAAACCGTAGAATCAGATCATGGCTACTGAATTCAAAAACGTTTTCTTCCCTACAGATTTTTCAAAGAATGCTCAAATAGCACTGCCGTTTGCAGCAGAAATAGCATCCCGTACCGGGTCAAAGCTTATTTTATTCCATGCCAGCCAGAGCGCCATGGATTTTGCACCGAATTTCGAGCAGGCAAAAAAGGAGGCTATCCAAAATGCCGAAAAGGAATTTGACAAACTTATAGAAGGACTTAAAAAGGATGACAAATACAGCGATCTGGAGATTGCAACCATCCTGCAATCCGGGCACCCCACCGTCGGCCTCATGGAAAAGTCGAAAGAGTATGATTGCGGTATCATTGTGATGGGTACCAAAGGGGCCACCGGCGATAGAAATGTAATATTCGGAAGTGTGGCTTCGAGCGTGATCAACAAATCGCGCATACCCGTATTAGCGATACCCGCCGGGAGCCAATTTGAAGACTTCAGCCATATCACCTTCACGACCGACTACCATGAAGGTGACCTGGAAGCTATGATGCAAACCGTTACGTTCGCCGGGCTTTTCGACTCCGATATCAAAGTGATGCATGTCGCCGAAGAACAGAACATGCTATCCGATATAAAGTTCAAAGGATTCAGGCAGCTGGTAAAAGAGAAAGTTGATTACGACAACATCTCCTTTGAAATCAAATACGATTACGACTTCTTCCCGGTGATGGCCGATTACCTGATTGACAATCCCGATACCTTGCTGGTTATGGTCAGGCACAAAAAAACGTTCTGGGAAAAGCTGACAGCCCGCGATCACTCGAAGGAGATGGCTTTCTATTCCCGGGTACCGCTGCTGGTTCTGATGGGAAATAAGTAATAGTTTAAGGCTATTACACGGAGTTTCACGGAGGAGTACAAAGTTACACTAAGGGTAAGACATTTCGGTTGTGCCTTATACAGGAAATCAGTGCAAATCTGTGGCTAAAGATATCCGCGTTCTATTTCCTGGCTAGGGCGTAGATTCCGGTGCCCTTTTCATTGGTTCCCTTCATATCCTGCTTCATGAGAATCAGTCCATAGGGCAGCGTAAAAAGATAGTATATCACCAACAGCGGCAGCACCCACAGCTTGTACCGGTTCATCCACAGCATGGGATATTTGATGAGCAGCTCCCAGGCCCGGTGCCCTTTCTCCCCGTAGGTATATTCAATTTCAACCGGTTCCAAACCCGCCGACTCCAGCTTTTCCCTGATGTCATCTTTGGAATACCCGGCACGGGCGTGTTCATCCACGAATGACTCATCCCCTCCGGCATCTTCCTCGGCAAAGATGGAAGGCGAATGCATCAGAAAATAACCGCCCTTCTTTAACACGGACTGCAGGTTGCCGATTACTTTCCGGTCTTGTTCAATATGCTCAAGCACATCGATGCAGATCACAAAGTCATAGTCACGCTCAAATTCAGGATCCAACAAATCCATCTGCTGAAAACGGATGCGGTCGGATTGATTTTTTGCTTCAAAATAGTTCCTCGAATCTTCCAGGTAATCTTCTTTTACGTCAACGGCGGTAACATCTACATTCCGGAAGTAGTTCAAAATGAACCGGTCGTACTGGCCGAAGCCCGAACCGGCATCCAGCAGCTCCCACCGGCCTGCTTTCTCCAGATCTTCGGCATATTTTCTCAGTACCCTTCTTACATACCAGCTTCTCAGGAAAAACAGGTCCAGCAGTTTATAAAAGAGGGTTCTCAAGAAGGCGGCATTTCGAATAAGGGAGGCAAACCGGTCCTTAACCGGATCGTAGGCAATGCGACTCATCGGCAGTTCTAGACAGTTTCTTTAATATTAGGTTTATTGTGATCGTTGCGATTCTTTAAGAACAATTCTCCCAAAAACCCGATCGAAAAGATCTGGGCACCCAGCACCATCAGCATGACCCCCAGTAGAAGCAGCGGTCGGTCACCAAGTATAGCACCGTAAACGAGCTTGTCTATGGCCAGGTAGAGGTTGATGAACCCGCCGACAACCAGCAGTAAGACCCCGATGGTCCCGAAAAAGTGCATGGGCCGCTGCAGGTAGTTGTTGACAAAAACCAGGGATATCAGGTCCAGGAAGCCGTGCATAAAACGCGATAGGCCAAATTTAGTTTTCCCGAACTTACGGCTGTGATGCTTCACCACCTTTTCCCCGATTTCATCGTAGCCCTCCCACTTCGCCAGCAGCGGTATGTAACGGTGCAGCTCCCCGTACAGGTGGATGCTCTCTATCACTTCCCTGCGATAGGCTTTGATGCCGCAGTTGAAATCGTTGAGATCGATTCCCGTAACCCAGGAAGTCACCTTGTTGAAAAACCGCGAGGGGATGGTTTTGGAGAGCGGATCATGACGCTCTTTTTTCCAGCCGCTGACCAGGTCATAGCCTTCCTCTTTAATCATCGCTACCATCTGCGGAAGCTCAAAGGGATCGTCCTGTAAATCGGCATCCATTGTAGCTACGAACGTACCCCTGCTGCGTTCAAAGCCGGACTGCAGCGCGGTGCTCTTGCCATAATTTCTGAGGAACCGTATGCCATGAACCCAGTTATAGGTATTGGAGAGCTTTTCGATCTCTTCCCAGGAATTATCGGTAGAGCCGTCATCCACAAAAATAAGTTCAAAACGGAAGGATTCCGACAGCGCCTCCTCCACTTTTGCGGCAAGTTTCGAAAGTGATTGCTCTTCATTGAGCAGCGGCACCACTACCGAAAGGTCGATGTCAGTTTGTTGCAGTTCGGGTTCAGCCATCATGCGGCGGTATCAAATTTTCTGTCAAAAGGTTAGAAAAAATCAGCTAGAACATGTATAATTAGCCCTAAAGATACACTTTTAGGTTTCCTATGAAAAAACTTTATTACTCAATCGGTGAAGTCAGCGATATCACTTCGGTAGAAGCCCATGTGCTCCGTTACTGGGAGAGCGTCTTTAAAGATCTTCATCCCAAAAAAAATAAGGCGGGCAACCGGGTATATAAAGAAGAGGATATCGAGGTAGTGCTGAAACTGAAAGAACTCATCCAGGATAAGAAATACAGCACGGAAGGCGCCCGGCAGGTCCTGGAAGGTGACGGGGATGAACAAGATAAAGAGATCCCCATTTCGCTGAAAAAAGATCTCAAAGAGATACGCCTTTTCCTCAGCAAATTGGCGGATAAGCTGTAGTAATTTTGGATGGCATTCTAAAAGTGATAAATTTTGTCTCGGTGTGGGTTGACCATAAGATAAACGTCGGCATATCGCTTGCCTCGTGCTCGTTATACGGGAGTATTTCAAAGGAATGCCTTATACAACTACCTTATAACGAATTATGCTAATTAAACGGGAGCACAACTCCCCCAGAACGGAACCTGTGTAAACTTGTTCGCCTCCCGGGGGATCAGTGGCCAATTTTTCCCAGGCAGGTTTCGCAGATATCTTTAACCCCAATTATGAGCCGGTTAATTTATTTTTTTGATCTCTCAACACTTGTGCTATGAAATGTAGAATTTGCGGTAATCAGGCCGGTAATGATCGGTATACTGCCAGGGAGATGATGTTGGGGCTGCGGGATACCTTTCAATATTTTCAGTGCGGTGAATGCGGCTGCCTGCAGATCTCAGAAATCCCGGACGATATCCATAAGTACTACCCCGAAGAGTATCACTCTTTTGAAAGCATATCGAAAGCCAATTTCCTGAAAAGCTACTTAAGAAAAAAAAGAAATCGCTACGCGGTATTTGAAGACTCGTTAATCGGCGAGTATTTATACAAAAGAAATCCCGAACCGGCTATCCGCTCTTTGGGAAGCCTGAACATTTCTAGAGAGGCCAAAATTCTGGATGTAGGCTGTGGTTCGGGCAAGTTGCTTCATTCACTTAAAGAACTGGGATTTGAAAACCTGCTGGGAATTGATCCATTCAACGATGACGATATCCACGAATCAAATCTCAACATTCTGAAAAAAACCATCCATGACGTCCGGGGAGAGTGGGATCTTATCATGATGCACCATTCATTTGAACACATGCCTGACCCGCTGGAAGTGCTTAACAGCATTTCTGAACTGCTACATGCTTCCGGACAGTGCCTCGTAAGAATCCCTGTGGTTGAGAGTTATGCCTGGGAAAATTTTAAAGAAAACTGGGTTCAGCTTGATGCACCCAGGCACTACTATTTGCATTCTCCTGATAGCCTCAAACTGCTGGCGGAAAAAGCCGGGCTAACTATTGAGCAGGCCATTTATGATTCTACCGCTTTTCAATTTTGGGGCAGCATTCAGTATGAAAATGACATCCCGCTGAATGATCAGCGTTCGTATATCAACAACCCTGATGATTCATTATTTTCAAAAAAAGATATTGAGAATTTTAATCAGCAGGCTGAAATCTTAAACAGCGCAGGTAAAGGAGATCAGGCTGTTTTTATTTTAGAGAAAGAATGAATTTTTTAATGTCTACAGAATTCAATTTGAAAAGATTTTTAATGACTGAAACCTGCACAGAAATACGCAGATGAACTAGTTTAAAATGGATAGATACATGGAATTAAGCAGCACAAAAATCGGACCTTTTTCACTTTATACCATTGAATGCGGAAGATTCCGGCTGGACGGAGGTGCCATGTTCGGAGTGGTGCCAAAGACACTCTGGTCCCGGCAAATAGAAGTGGATGATAAAAATCGCATACCCATGGCTATGCGCTGCCTGCTGATCACATCAGAACATACCGAAAAGATCTACCTGGTCGACAATGGCTGCGGTACCAAGTTTGACGAAAAGTTTGAGTCCATTTACGCTTTGGATTATGACCACAGCAACCTGCAGGATTCACTAGCATATCACGGGTTTAAACCGGAAGACATTACCGACCTGGTTCTCTCTCACCTGCATTTTGATCACTGCGGGGGTTCCACCTATTATAATGATTCCGGCGAGCTCAAACATACCTTCCCGAATGCCACGTATCACATACCGGAAAAACACTGGGAAACCGCCAACAATCCGAATGCCCGTGAAAAAGCCAGTTTCTTTAAGGATAATATTCAACCGATGAAAGAGTCGGGCAGGCTGAACCTGGTAAAGGAGCATCACCAATATGAAGAGGGCTTGAGTGCCATCCCGGTAAACGGACACACCATCAGCCAGCAGCTGCCTAAAGTGGAAGCGCAAGGAAAGACCCTGGTTTTTGCCGCCGACCTGCTGCCGACTCATATTCACGTTCCCCTGCCCTGGGTTATGGGCTATGATATGCGTCCGGTACAGACCCTGGATGAAAAGGACCGCATTTTAAATGAGGCCGCTGAGGAGAACTGGTATTTCTTTCTGGAGCACG
>DATFJD010000147.1:0-2009 GCA_035269475.1 Halalkalibaculum sp. | reverse complement strand
TTTTTTAGCTCCACATGTACATGTTCATCAAGCTTGGTAGGCAAATCCAGGCCGACGAACCGGGCAAAGATGGGAAACTTGCGATGTCCTCGGTCAACCAGCGTGGCCGTGTGCACCTCATCGGGTGAGTGGTCTTGTGTAATAAGTTTCAAGGCCCCAAACATCGTGCTGCCGGAAAAAATAACGTCATCCACTAGTAACACATATTTATCCTGAAGGAGAAAATCCTTCGCAAAAGTACTGCTTTTATCAACAGGCAGCCGGCGGCATTCTATCTGCTTATCCAAAAGCTCGCCCAGGTACCGCTGCAGCATTTGCGCTACCGCATATCCCCGCCGGTTGATGCCTAGAATGACCAGCTCTTTCGCTCCCCTGTTATCCTCAGATACCTGGTGTGCTATTCTCTTTAAAGAACGCTTAATTCGCTGATCATCCATGAGTGTAACGGTGCCTTCAGTGTCCATATAGATCCAATTTTAAAGTTTTCTATACCAGGTTAAACTTATGTAACGTTATTTATAATCGTCAGGTTTTTCAGTACATTAATGTAGCAAAGAAGACAGGAAGCCACCAACCTAAAACATACAGGGAGATCATCATGGCAAAGCGCTCAAATTTAACACAAATCATCTTAACAGCAAGCTCATTTGCAGGCGGTGTAGCATTGGGGATGCTTTTGGCACCAAAATCAGGTAAAGAATACCGCAAATGGATTAATGAACAAACCACCGAACTTGCCGACTGGGTAGATGTACAGGGGCGAGAAGTATTAAAGAAAAGCGGGGAACAAATTTCGGGTGTTCGAAACCGGGTTCATAACGGCATAAAAGATAGCATACCCGATCTTTACGACGCTACGGAGAACATAAAGCTAGACGAATCAGATTTTATAGGTGTCTAGAGGCACCACATATCCCGAAGAGCTGCTTCACTGGGTCTGGAAAACTTCCAGGCTTGAAATGGATTGCCTTGAAACGGTATCCGAAGAGACGGTAACCGTTTATAATGTGGGAAACCTAAACCCTGCTGATGGCCCGGATTTTCTCAATACCCGGATACAAATAGGTAACCTTGAATGGTTCGGGGATGTGGAAATTCACTGGCGTACCAAAGACTGGAACCTGCATAACCATCACACCGACGCCAACTATAACCGTGTAATTCTGCATGTGGTATGGAGCCACGATAATAGCAGTGCTAAAAGGCAAGACGGAACCGCTATTCCCACCCTTCAGATGAAGCAATTCCTTTCCGGAAGCCTGCAGGCTTTTTTAGAACGCTACCAGAAGCCCGATCCCCTGCCCTGCGCCGCACACCTCTCCTATATATCACAAGATGCCTTTGAGCAGCAGCTCAGCAAAGCCAAACACGAATATTTTGAACAGAAGGTCAATGACCTGATGAATTTTTGGGATGCCTCCCTGCCTCCCTCACTGGCCTGGAAACAGATGCTGGCCATCGGCCTGTTCGATGCCCTCGGTATCTCCCATAATCGCCGGCCGCTCCGTGAGTTGTGCAGGGAACTCTACCCGCGGTTGAAAGATACTGCTACCAAAGAAGAGTTTATTTCACTGGCCCTGCAAAAATCAGGCGTGGATTCCGATCACTCTTCCGAAAAAAACAAGTGGAATCACAAGGGGTCTCGCCCGGCCAACCAACCACGGGCCCGAATACAACAGGCAGCCGCTTACCTGTGGCACATCCAACAGTTTGCCTTCAAAGACTTTTTGGTTCAAAAGCCCATGCCGCTGTGGCGTCAGCTGCACAAACAACTATCCGGCGCCGATTTACCGGGCAGCCAAACCAGGGATATTATCTGCGCAGTCGTTTGGCTTCCCTCCTTTTTTATACTTGGGAATATCTTCGGTTCAGGCAATTTAAAAAGCCACTCCTATGCGTTGTGGAAGAACCGGGAAACCGTTATTCCCAAAAGCCTGCTCGAACCGTTCCGCACCACCGGCTTACCGGCCCCGGTATACCGAAAATCACTGGGCACGATCCACCAGCTC